>JBDUCE010000099.1:0-7466 GCA_040003635.1 Betaproteobacteria bacterium | reverse complement strand
CGATCGAAGCCAAGCAGGATTTCTGGGCGGTGTTCGAAAAGGAGTTTCGCCGCGCCTATGTGAGCGGCCAGCAGGCGTCTCCCAAAGGCACCGCATAGCCGGTTGCGCGCGAGGCCAGGAGCGACGACGCACACTGCGCGATAGCCGTCACTCGACGGCGTCGCTCGCCTCGCGCACCACTCCCGCCGTCATCCGCAGCAGTCCCGATACATGGTCGAGCATGTTGAGCAGAAGCCGCTCGTAAAGATCGCGATCGATCGCGCGAATCGCGTCCAGGCTCTTGCGCGACAGGCTGTAGGTCACGCATTCCTCTTCGGCCACCGCCGTTGCCGCCTGCGCGCCGGTACCCACGATGGCCGTTTCTCCGAACATCACTCCGGGCGCGAGGGTCAGCACACGGCGCCGCTTGCCCTTGTCGGTCGGGTCCTCCGCGACCATGCTGACAGCGCCGCGCGCCAGGAGGTAGATGCGGTCACCGCGATCACCTTCCGTGAAGAGCGTCGATCGGGCAGGAAATAGCTGCCGGTCGAGATACGGCTTCATGCAGTCGAGCTGTGCCTGCGACAGATGCGCCGTCAGCGCAAATTCGCCGATGCGGATTTCGCGCCGCGTGTCGTCGAGATGCGCCTGCGCCAGAAGCTGGCGCTCGGTCCATTCCAGCGCCCGGTCGGTATCGGCGAACCAATCCCCATGGTACTTCTGGGAAAATACACCGGCACCCTGCAACGCGCGACCGAGCGGACTGGTGATACTCACGTGCGAGAGCAGCAATTGCGTGCCGCTCTCACGCAACCGCCGCGACAAGCGGTCCAGCATCAGCGCGCCCGACGCATCGATCATCGTCACCCGGCGCAGGTCGAGGATGAGATAACTGGCGCCGGCCGTGGCGCGCATCGCTTCGGTGGCGAGACGATCGGCGGTGCCGAAAAAAATGGCGCCGTCGACCTCCATCACCCGGATGCGATGACCCTCGGCGCGCAGCACACTCGCCGGCACGGTGGGATACACGCGGCGCGACGCACGCGTGAGGCCGGTGCCGATGGAACGCACCAGCGAACGGTTCATGACGGCGATGAAAAGCGCCATCGACAACACGAGCCCGGTCACGACCGCCGGCACCAGACTGAATTCGATTGCCACGGCGGCGACGATCACCACCACCAACAGGTTGAGCCAGAGCTCGCGATCGTAATCGCCTCGCCGCGCGCGGCGGAACGTCGAACCCGCCCAGCGATCGATCAAGCCGAAGGCGAGGAGGACCATGATGCCCGACAGCACGGCCACGGGAATTGTCTCCAGGAGCGGCGCTCCGAACAACAGCAGGGCCACCAAAGTGAGTGTCGCGACCAGGCTGCCCAGGATCTTGAGCGCGCCCGCGCGGTGTGAGCGCAGCGAATGCTTGGACGAATAGGCGAGTGGGACGCCGCCGAACAAGGCGGAAAACATGTTGGCGAGGCCCAGCGTTATCAGCAGGCGGTTGGGCCGATGATCCGTATCCAGGGGCCCATCGGATTCGCCGACCGCGGCGAGAAGGCTGTCGAGCGATCCGATCACCGCGATGGTGGGAGCGGCCACGAGCAACTCGTATCGATGCACGGAAACGAGGTGCATCCCCTTCGCCAGCAGCAGCGGCAACAGCGTGGTGGGCAACGGAATCGCGCCACCGAGATTGGGAACGGAAGGGCCGATGTCCGCCCCCGGAAAGAAATGCGCAATCAGTACCGCGAGACCGGTACCCATGGCAACGCCCACCATCTTGGTCGGTGCCTTGGGCCATTGCTTGCGCAGCACCAGTACCAGGGCAATCGTGAACATGGCGAGCACCACCGTCCAGGGGTTCATCGATGGGCCATGCGCGGCGGCCTCACCCTCCGCCGCACCGGCTCCGTGGATGCCGAGTATCTCCGGCAACTCGTAATAGATGAGAGATATGGCGAGTCCCGTCATCAGTCCCGCCACCACCGGATACGGCACGAAGCGGGCGATGTTACCGAGGCGCAGCAACCCGAACGCCACTTGAATGGCGCCGCTCAACGCGAGGCAGGCGCCCGCGAGCAGCACGATATCCATGGCCTCGACCCCGATCTTGGCGAGATGCGCGATGAAGCCGGCGAACACGAACACCGTGGAAGCGCGCGGTACTTCGTTCGGGAGCAGCGGGCTGCCGAGCACGAGTGCGCTCAGGTTCCCGAAAATGGCCGCGGCAAAGGCCGCCCGTACGCCGGCCTTTACCGCCGAATACCCGTCCGCTTCGCTGAAGGTGACCACGCCGAAGGCCAGCAGACCCAACGGCAGCATGAGCGCCAACAGTACAAACGCCGACGTCACGCCGTTGGCGATTTCCCGCGCGGCTTCGGTCACGTTGAGCGGCGGCGCAATATCGGCGACTACGTCCTCGGACATCCTCGATTCCTTACGACGGCGATTGGCGTCGACGCCTGGCGGCGACCGGGGCAATCACGCGGTTGGCAGTGTATCGCGTGTGGCGGCGTGGCGTGTCCCGCGGCGCCGGCGTCGCGGGAACGGCAGCGGGGACGGGCGCACGACAGCGCAACGTGTACGCTACCGATCCCTTGACGCGGGCGGCAAGAGGCGACATTCTCCGGCAGCCTCCTGGTTACGGACACTCATCGCAGGCATGTACGCACTGATCATTACTGTAACGCAGCAGGACGGCCAGCCGGTCGCAGTCGTTGAAGGTCTGCAGGCCGAGTTCGGGCCGGAGGGCGGCACCATCGGCCGGGCTTCGGGGAGCACCTTGCTGCTGCCCGATCCGGATCGGGTGATCTCGCGCACCCACGCTCGCATCGAAATGGAGGGTGGCGCCTTCGTGGTGCGGGATCAGGGGACCGCCTCGCCGGTGGTCGTCAATGGGCAGGCGCTCGGCAAGGGTCGGTCCATTCGCGTCGGCCCCGGGGACGCGATCACCATCGGTCGCTATTACCTGGCAGTTTCCGATAACGCACCAGCGCCGGACATGGACGCTACCGCGCCTCTTGCGATTTTTGCCGACGCGGCGGCCACGCCGCCCGAAATTTCAATGAGTGGCACGATGCTGTCCTGGTCCGAGAGCGGGGGCGCGGGCGTTGCGGACGCGATCCGCACGGTCAGCATCCCGTCACCGGCGCACGCCGATGTGCCGCATGCCGGTGTCGCGAGTGAGCTAGCGGCCGTTGTCGCCCCCGCGACGGCCGCGATGCGCTCGAACACGGCAACGGCGCCGCCGTCTGGAGTCCCCGCTCCTACCGCATCAGCGACCACGGTAACCGCGCCCGCGCCCACGTCTGTGGCCCAAGCGTCGACCGCATCAGCGACCGCGGCAACCGCGCCCGCGTCTGCGGCCCACGCGGCGACTGCATCAGCGACCGCGGCAACGGCCCCTGCGCCTGCGACCTCCGTGCCGACCGCATCAGCGGCCGCGCGAATGGAACCTGCGCCTGCGACCTCCGTGCCGACCGCATCGGCGGCTGCGCGAATGGACCCGGCAACGGCAACCAACGAAGATCTGCTGCACGCGCTGCTGGAGGGTGCGGGCGTGTCTCACCTAGCCATCCCCGGCGGCCTCACGCCCGAATTCATGCAATCGCTGGGGCAGATGCTGCGGGAAACGATTCGCGGACTGCTCGATCTGCTTGCGGCGCGGGCAATGGCCAAACGCGAAGTCCGTGCGGACGCGACCATCATCGTCGCGCAGGACAATAATCCGCTGAAGTTTTCACCCAGCGTGGAAGCCGCGATTGCGCATCTGCTGATGCCGCGGGGCATGGGCTTCATGTCGCCATTGCGCGCCGTCACCGATGCCCACGACAGCCTGCGCTCGCATCAGCTCGCCTTCATGGCCGGGATGCAGGCGGCGCTCGCCACGGTGCTGAAGCGCCTCGATCCGAAGGCGCTCGAGCAGCGCGCGGGCCAGCCGTCGTTGGTCGGCTCCTTCGTGCCCGGAGCCCACAAGGCGCGCCTGTGGGACGAGTACACGGCATTGCACGCGGCGATATTGCGCGACGCCGACGCCGATTTCCAGTCGCTCTTCGGCCGCGAGTTCCTGAGTGCGTATCAAACCCAGGTGAGCCGGTTGCGCGAGCAGACCGGGTCGCACTCGGGAACCTGACCCGCCATGCGCCTCGAAATTGCGGTCTTGTCCAAGGCCGGTGGGCGCGAACCCAACGAAGATGCCTTCGGCTGCTGGTCGGGAAGCGGTGCGAGTTTTTGCCTGCTGTCCGATGGCGCTGGTGGCCACGGCGGCGGCGATGTCGCCTCCAAGCTTGCAGTGCGCGCAGCGTTGGGGTGGTTCCAGGCTTCGCCGCAGTGTTCGGGCGCGAATATCGCGTCGGCCTTGCGCTCGGCGCATGATGGGATCATGTCAAGCCAGCGCGCTGGTGATGGGCTTGCCAATATGCGCGCGACCGCGGTGGTGCTGGCGGTCGATACGGCGCACGCCGCCGCTATTTGGGGCCATCTCGGCGACAGCCGGCTCTATTGCTTTCGGGATCATGCGCTGATGACCCGGACCAAGGATCACAGCGTGGTCCAGCGCATGGTCGACGCGGGATATCTGCGCGATGAGGATCTGCGTCGCGCGCCCGATCGCAGCCAGCTCTTTGCCGCATTGGGTCAGGACGAGAATTTTTCGCCCACGGTGTCCGACGCGCCATTGGCGTTGGTCGACGGGGATGTTTTTCTGTTGTGCACCGACGGATTCTGGGAATATATCGACGAGGCGGCGATGGCGGAGGCGCTAGCCGGCGCGGCGAGCCCCGAGCACTGGCTCGCTTGCATGGAGCGGCAGGTCGTCGCGCACGGCGGCAAGGACCAGGATAATTATTCCGCCGTGGCCGTGTGGTGCGGCGAGAACGCGCGAATGCCAAAAGAGTGACCGGCGTCGGCCGGAGCGAGACTCGCAAGCCAGCCGCGTTCCGTGGGGTGGAACCGGCGGGTGCATCATGCGGGATGACAGCGTGCCGCATCTGCGTGCATCATCGGGGTTGCCGACGGCTGTCGTTGGCCTGGTTGCCGTGGGAGAGAACAAGATGAGAAACCGCAAGTCGATCGGATCCGCGCAGGACGGATATGCCCTGCTGCCGGCGGCGTTGGCGCTGTTGGCTGCCGGCGTGATCGGCGGCTGTGCGACCCCGCCACCGGCCGCCCCGGCTTCCGCGCCGGCCGTCGTCGCCGCGCCGCCCGCACCGGTCGAGCCCCCCAAGCCGACCCTGGTCGTTCCCGACCTTCCTCCCGCCCAGGCCAAGGCCCAGGCGCAAAAGCATGCGATCGAGGCCATCGACCAGCTTCAGAATGGCGACGAGGCGGCAGCCAGCCACACCCTCGAGCTGGCGCTGGCGCTCGATCCCGCGAATGAGCTCGCGCGGAAGCTGCGTGACCAGATCGTCGCGGATCCGGAGAAGGAGCTCGGGACGGTGTTCTTCCGCTACACGGTGCAGCGCGACGATTCGATATCGAAGCTCGCGCAGCAGTATCTCGGCGACCGATTCCGCTTCTACATCCTGGCGCGGTACAACGAGATTACCAACCCGAGCCGCCTCGCGGCCGGGCAGGTGATCAAGATCCCCGGCAAGGCGCCGGCTACGCCACCCGCGACGGCGCGGGCGCCGGCCCGCGCGCCGGAGCCCAGCGAGGCGCCAGCCAAGCCGGCGGCGGAAGCGGAGGCCGCGCCTACTGCGCCGCTCGCCCAGGAAGGGAATACCCTGATGCAAAAAGGCGCCCAACTGCAGCGCTCCGGCGACCTGGCCGGCGCCTACGCGGCGTTCAGCGAGGCGAGCCAACGCGATCGGGGTAATCACGATGCCGTGGTCGCCCGTGACGCGGCCAAGCAGGCGCTTATCCGGCGTTATGACCGGGAAGCGGTGCAGGCTTTCCAGCGCCAGAACCTGGACATGGCGATTGCGCGCTGGACGAGCATTCTCGAGCTCGAGCCCACCAACCAGAAGGCGCGCCTCGAGCGCGATCGCGCAACTGATCTCAAGAAGCGGATGACCGAAAAGTTCGGCGGGAAATAATGAAGTCGAAGTGACGAAGTCGAGTTGACGCACCCGACTTGACGCAGCCGACTCGACGCCCCCGACTTGACGCCCCCGACTTGACGCAGCCGACTCGACGCAGCCGACTCGACGCCCCCGACTTCTGCCGACGTCTATTTCTTCGGCGCGGGCGCCTTGTCGATGGCTTTGAGCCGGCTTTGCGCGTGCTTCGCTTCAGCAAGCCGCGCTGACGCCTTGGCGTTGCCCGGATCGTAGCGAAGGCTGGTTTCCAGCGCCTTGATCGCGGCGGGGAGGTCCGTGCGCACTGTCAATGTGCCGCGATCGTAGTATTCGGCGGACAGCGCCTTGCGCAGCGTCTGCACATGCGTGGGCCACGCTGCCGGCGCCTCACCGCGCAGTGCAATGGCGGCTTCGTACAACGGCAAGGCCTGTTCCCGGCCGCCCTGGCTTTCGATCTCGCGGGCGCGATCGAACACCGCCGCGCCGATCTTCAGCCGCCCCGTGCGGTCCTGCGGATTGGCGGCGACATAGGCGCGCAACTCGCGCAGGCCGCCGGCCGTATCTCCCGCATTGAGCATTTCCAGTCGCTGTTCGAGATCATAACCATTGCCATTGCCCGCTTCGACGGGTGCGGCGCGGGGCGCTTTGGCCGCCGCCCGCGCGTCGTCCTGGCGCACCTTGGCCGCCCGGTCGGCCTGGATGCGGGCAAGTTTTCGTTTCTCGATTTCGCGCAAGCCCCGCGCCGCTTCGGCATTTTCCGGATCGACCGCGAGCACGCGCAGGAAAGCCACGGAGGCGCGTTCGGTCTCGCCGGCGCGCACTGCCGCGTGGCCCGCTTGCAGGTTTTCAGCAGCCACCTGGGCGATGGCGGCGCGCGTCGCGGTGAGTTGCTCGCGGAATTCCACGGTGTCGGGGGCCAGGAGCGTCAGCACGTGCCATTGGATCTCGGCATTGGCGAGATCGCCGCCGGCGCGCTCCTGCAGCGCACGCTGTCGATGCGCCGCGATGGTCGGGGCGAGGGAATTCTCCTGCTCGGCGCGCGGCCGCACGGTGGGCGCGGGCGCGGTGGGAGCCGGCGTCGGCGGCAGCTCCGCGCAACCCGTGAGCAGCGTCAGCGCAACGGCGCAAGTGCGCAACGGCGCGCGCATCGCTAGCGTGTGCTCGTCCGCACGAACGTTGCCAGCTTGGCCTTGAATGCTTCCATGTCCTCGTTGCCGAAGACCATGCTCCGCCGCAGCATGTACGGATGCGAGAAGAAGCCGTTGCCGCCCGGGGTGACCGTGACGCCGATCGCCACGCCGGCGCGGGTCAGCTCGCCCATCACGATGTCGTTGACGTCGCCGTAGGGGTAGGCGAAGGTGGTGCTCGGGACCTCCAGCCGATCCTTGATCGCGCCGACCGGTGTTTCGACTTCGCGTCGCACCCGCTCGCGATAACGGGCTTCGCTCTCGTCGGCAAGGCGCAGCGTCAGGT
>JBDUCE010000098.1:0-7480 GCA_040003635.1 Betaproteobacteria bacterium | reverse complement strand
AGTTACGGCTCGCTCAGGAAGTCTTCGAGCTTGCGGCGTTGGCGCTTGGTCGGGCGTCCCGTGTAACGCGGTTGCGTGGCGGCTGCGGCCCTGCTTTTCGCGGCTTCTTCCGCGCGGATCGTGACGCTTTGCTCCGTCTCGGTGTACAGGAGCGCCGCATCGCTGGCCGAACCGCGGCGATCGGCGAGGGCCAGCACCTGCACCTCCCACACCGTGCCCTCTTTGCGCACGGTTACACCATTGCCGGGCCGCACGGCGTGGGCCGGCTTGACCCGTTCCCGATTCAATCGCGCCTGGCCCGCATCGATCGCCTGCGCCGCGAGGCTTCGCGTCTTGTAGAAACGTGCGGCCCAGAGCCATTTGTCAAAGCGTACCCGCGCAACGTCGTCTTCCGATCCCGGAGCGCCCGGGCGCTCCGGATCACTCTTTGCCACCGGCGACTCCGCCGTACTCGCGCATCCAGGTTGCGGTCGCGATCTCCTCGGCGCTCCCCATCTCGGTCAACGCCGCTGCCACCCGTCGCTGGTCTTCGAGGGCCCGGTTCTGGGAGAGCTTGAATTTGGGCTCGAGGTGCCTGATGCGAATGCGGAAGCCGATGATCGCGCCGACCATGGCCGCCAGCTGGCCGGGGTCGAGCATCAGGGTCCACGGATTGCGGCGCATCGATTCGAAGCGGTTGATCAGCGCATCGAGGATGGCGCGCGTCTTGGCCGGCTCGTCAGCCAATTCGATGACGCCGTGCACATGGACCACGGCGTAATTCCAGGTCGGCACCGAGCTCGCGGGGGCGGTGTACCACGCCGGTGACACGTAGGCATGAGGTCCATGAAACACGGCGAGGGACTCGGCCGCGGCGGCTTTGGCGACGTGCGGATTGGCGCGCGCAAAATGGCCCAGCAAAGTGCCATGCGGCTCGCAGTCGGCCACATGCAGGAGCGGCAGATGGCTCAACGCCGGTTCAGGCTCGCCCGGCGTGATCAGTGTCGCGAACGGATAGTCGTGCATGAGACGCACCACGCCGCTGCGGTCAGGGGGGTTGAAATGCGGCGGGACGTAGACGGCCATTGCCGATGGGCGGTTTCGCGGTGGTACGGTCAGTGGCGCACGGTGGATTCGGCACCTGAACGCTTGCCCGCGGCCGCGAAAAGCGCGCGCGCATCGTGCTCCGACAATCCGTATTCGCCGTTGCAGAATTCGCAGTTGACGCTCACCTTGCCCTGCTCGGCGAGGATGCCTTCCACTTCCTCGCGGCCGATGAGACGCAACGCATTCTCGACGCGCTCGCGCGAACAACTGCAGCCGAATCGCGCGGGATGCGCCTTGAAAAGCCGCAGGTCGTCTTCGGGGAATTGCGCCGTCAGGATTGCCGCGGCGGTTCCCGCCCCGAAGAGATCGCCTGGAACCATGCCAGTGGTTTGTTGCGCCGCGCGCGCCCACAGTGCGTCGTCGGCTTCCGTCGCCCCGGGGAGGCGCTGCACGAGGAGGCCCCGCACCCGCGCTTGGCCAACCGCCAGCACCATCCGGCTCGGAATCTGTTCAGAGGTTTCGAGATAGTGCTCGATCAGCGCGGCAATACCCGAGGCTTCCAGCGCTACGATGCCCTGGTAGACCGGTGTGCCATCCTTGGGGTCCAGCGTGATGGCGAGACGCCCGCGCCGGGCGCCGCCCGCGAGCGCCGCCAGATCGGCGTCCGCGGGCAGCGCGTCCACCGCCTCGGTCCACTGCGCCATCGCGCGCAGGGTAAGCGCCGCGCTGCATTCCACGACCAGGAGGCGCACCGGGCCGTCGCTCTGCAATTGGACGGTCAGGCTGCCATTGAACCTGAGCGTCGAGGCGAGGAGGGCGGAGGCGGCCAGTAATTCGGCCAGCGCGCGGGCAAGCGGCGCCGGATACGGGTGGCAGCGCAAGATCTCCGCACACGCCGAGTCGAGCGACACCACCGCCCCGCGCACGGCCTTGTGCTCGAACACGAAGCGCGCAACGGAGTCGGCAAAGTGCGGTGCAGACGACATCGTCAGCCCTTGAGGGAAAGCGTATAGAGCGTCATTGGCAGCGCGGAGTTCTTGTCGAACGTGGCGCCGGCCTCGATGCCGGCACGCGCGACCGCCGCAGCGCTCTTCAGCCGCGAATATTGAGCGTACATCGCGCCCAGGGCAAACTCCCGCCCGGAGCCGACCGCCCAGTATTGGGTGTACTCGAAGACCTCCCGCATCGAATACACGCCGAAGATGCCGTTCTCGTTGGCGATCAATGCGGTGACTTGCGTGGATTCGTAGGGATCATCCTCTTCTTCCTTGGGGTTCAGGAAATGCTGCTCCTTGAGGATCGGATGCAGCTTGCTGAAGGTATCGAAGATCGCCGCCTTGTTCGAGAAATCGAGGTCCGGGTTCTTGGCCAGCATGTTCTGGAACACGAGCTGGTGCGCGGCACTGCCGCAAAGCCCGACGAAATTGCCCCGGTGCTGGACGATCTTGTCGTAGCTGCGATCGAATTGCGCCGACAACCGGGTGTCGCCGAAGGTGGTGAGCGAGTCGGCGGCAATGGCGATTTCATCGTTCTTGCGAACGGCAACGAGCGTCGTCATCGAGGGAGAATCCGTTGGCCGCGCGGCGCGCGGCAGGCGCTGCGGGAAGGGGCTGATTAAAGGCTGATTATATCGCGGCCGACCGACCAGGCCCGGGCACGGACATCGCGGGCGCGATACGCACCAGCACGGGAGGCAGTGCGCGCGGGTTCCATGCCGCCACGGCAAAGGTCCAGAAGTCGGCCACGCCGCCGAAGCCGGTCACCGGCGGTGAGGGCTGATCCAGAAATCGCCACGCCGCCGTCAACGCGGGCAGCGGGTCGGACGTCACCGGTTCGGCTCGCGTCTGCTTCGAAAGCTTTTCGAGCCGGTCGTCGACCGCCACCGGCAGATGCAGATAAGCGGGGGTTGCGAATCCAAGTCGATGCTGGAGATAAATCTGGCGGGGAGTCGACGCAAGGAGATCGGCGCCGCGCACGATGTGGCTGATCTTCTGCTCGGCGTCGTCGACCACAACGGCGAGCTGGTAGGTGAAGAGCCCGTCCGCACGCCGCAACGAAAAGTCGCCGACATCGTGCATGAGATGCTGTGACTGCGGTCCCTGCAGGCGGTCGACAAAGCGGATGGCCGCACTGCTTTCACGATCGACGCGCAGACGCCACGCGCATCGCGCACGTGCGCGGGTGTCGTCGATCGTCCGGGCGCGACAGGTGCCCGGATACACCGCCTCGCCGCCGGCGCCAAGACGCATCGCGCCGAGGGAGCGACGCGTGCACACGCAGGGGAACACGTCGCCGCGCGTCTTCAGTTGCGCCAGCGCCTCGGCGTAGCGCCAGGTGCGCTCCGATTGGCGCGTCACCGGCCCATCCCACTCGAACCCATAGCGTTCCAGGGTGCGGAGAATCAGTGCTTCGGCCCCGGGCCGCGTGCGCTGCGTATCGACGTCCTCGATTCGAAGCAACCATTGGCCGCCGGCGGCGCGCGCATCACAATAGCTGCCGAGTGCGGCAACGAGGGAGCCGAAATGAAGCCCTCCGGTGGGAGAGGGTGCAAAGCGCCCGCGGTAGCGTTGCACCGCCATCGCCATCACTGCGGGGTGCGCCGCCGGTGGTGGCCGAGGTTGCCGACCCGCGCCTTGGCGCGGCTAGCGGATCGCCGATTGCGCGGCGAGCGCACCCCACGGGGTGGTGCTGGCGGGCGCAGGCGGGGCAGGCGCGTACTGCCAATGGCGCGCCATGTTGGCGAACACGGCCTGAGGATATTCCGGCCGTCCCAGGCTGCCGTTGTAGCGGCCCAGCGCGCGGAAAACATCGCCGTTTTCGATGTCGAGATAGTGGCGCAGAATCACCGCGCCGTAGCGCAGGTTGGTTCGCAGATGAAAAAGGCTTTGCTCGCCGTTACCGATGAGGCGCATCCAGAACGGCATGACCTGCATGAAACCACGCGCGCCCACCGGCGACACCGCGTATTTGTGAAAGCCGCTTTCGTGCTGGATCACGCCCAGCATCAACTGCGGATCGAGCCCCGCCCGCGTCGCTTCGTAGTGCACGGTCGCGAGAAAGTCGGAGCGCTCGCGCGCATCCGGGAAACGCGTGGCGAGACGAGGCGCCATGGCATCGACCCAGCCGCGCACCGCACTGCCTTGCGCGTATTGGGCCGGGGCCGGGCTGTCGGAGAGGGCGCGCGACATGACCGTGACCACCGAGGGGGCGAGTTGCTCCTCGACCTGAGCTCCGCCGAACGCCGGAGCAGCTACGAGCAGCGCCAAGGCTGCGAGGGTGGCGGGAAAGCGGGTAAGTCGGTGAGACATTGTCGTTGTCATTGGGCGAGACGTTCCTGGATAAGCGAAGCGACGGCCTCCACGGGCATCGCCTCGGCAGGTCCACCGGCACGCCGGGATTGGTACTCGACCATGCCGTCCTTCAATCCCCGCTCGCCGATGGTAATGCGGTGCGGGATGCCGATCAACTCCAAGTCTGCAAACATCACGCCAGGGCGCTCGCCCCGGTCGTCCATCAGTACCTCGACGCCGGCGGAACGAAGCGTATCGTACAACCGGTCGGCGCTCTCGCGGACGGCCGGACTACGATCATAACCCACTGGGGCAATGGCCACCCGGAACGGGGCCATGGCCTCGGTCCAGATGATGCCCTTATCGTCGTAATTTTGCTCGATCGCAGCCGCCACCACCCGGGTCACCCCGATGCCGTAGCAGCCCATTTCCAGCAGGTGCGACTGCCCCTGGGCGTCAAGATACGACGCACCCATGGCCTCCGAGTAGCGGGTGCCCAGCGCGAAGACGTGGCCCACCTCGATCCCGCGCAAAATCGCGAGCGGGCCTTGGCCGTCGGGTGAAGGATCGCCTTCGATCACGTTGCGAATGTCTGCCACCTGGTCGGGCTCCCGGCAGTCGCGGCCGAAATTGACCCCGCGCAGGTGATAGTCGACCTCATTGGCGCCGCAAACGAAATCGGCCATGACGCCTACGGCGCGATCGGCAATGAGCGGCAACGCCAAGGGAATGCCGACCGGGCCGAGATAGCCGGGCGCGCATCCCGTGGCGGCGCGAATCTCCGTCTCGGTGGCCCAGCGCCATCCGGCGAGGCCCGGCAGCCTGCCCACCTTGATCTCGTTGGCCATGTGATCGCCACGGATCAGCAGCATGTGCACCTTCCCGGCGGCGACGACCATGATGCATTTCACGGTGTTCGAAAGCGGCAGCTTCAAAAGCTTCGCCACCTGTTCGCAGGTCGATAGGCCCGGGGTCGCGACCCGTGTCATGGGCTCGCCGGCGGCGGGTCTCGCGCCGGCCGGCGCCAGTGCCTCGGCCTGCTCGACGTTGGCTGCGTAACTGGAGCCGGGACACCACGCGATCGCATCCTCGCCGGAGTCGGCGAGCACCTGAAATTCGTGCGACGCGAATCCGCCGATCGCGCCGGTGTCGGCATCGACCGCGCGGAACCTGAGTCCGAGGCGCGTGAAGATGCGCTCGTACGCGTCATACATCGCGCGGTAGCTTCGCATCAGCGACGCCCGGTCGGCGTCGAACGAGTACGCATCCTTCATCAGGAATTCGCGGCCGCGCATGACGCCGAAGCGCGGACGGATCTCGTCGCGAAACTTGGCCTGGATCTGATAGAGGTTGACCGGCAGCTGGCGATAGCTTCGGATGTCCTTGCGCACGATGTCGGTGATCACTTCCTCGTGCGTGGGTCCGAACAGAAAGTCGCGCCCGTGGCGATCGCGAATCTTGAGGAGTTGCGGTCCGAATTTGTCCCAGCGACCGGTTTCCTGCCACAGTTCCGCAGGCACGACGTGCGGCATGTACACCTCGACCGCGCCGGCGCGATTCATCTCCTCGCGTACCACGGCCTCCACCTTGCGCAAAGTGATGAGGCCAAGGGGCATCCAGGTGTAGATGCCCGACGAAGCCTTCTTGATGAGTCCCGCTCGCAGCATGAGCTTCTGGCTCATCACTTCGGCTTCGGCTGGAGCTTCCTTGAGCGTGGAAAGGTAAAAACGCGAAACGCGCATGGTGCTGTTTTCTTTGGTAAAAGCGCAATTGTACCTGCGCGTGACAAAATCGCGGCGTGCCCGAGCCCGCAATTCCCGTATCCGCGTTTCCCGACCCGCGCATTGTTCGTGACGGGAACGAGGCTTCGACGCAGGAACGGGATTGGTATGCGCTGGCCGCCTCCGGGCTCGATGCATCCACTGGCGATGCGGCCTCCCGTGCCGACGCCAAGCTGCGCCAATCGTTGGGCGCGGCCATCATGGAAGATGCCGCGGCGGTGGATGCGGCGATCACCGGCGCACCCTCGCCGGCGATTGCCAGGCAGCTCTGGTGCCAACTCGACCGGGCGTGGCGAGACTTCCACTGCGCGAGCAGCGCGGGTCTCGCGGTTTCGGTTTTTGCCTTCCCGCTGGTGGTGGTCGCGGGTGTGACCGCAGGTAGCGATGCCCTGCTGCCCGGGGTGCTGAGGGACACCGGTGTATTGGCCGCCATCCTGCGGTCGGGGCGCGCGTTGGCGGGCAACACGGCCTTCGCCTTGAGCAACGTGCTGGTTGCGGAGCACTCCCTTGGCGTCGCGCGACTGGCGCAGTGGGATGCACTGCGCCGGCTGCCACCCGATGGTGACGCGGGTGTCGCGGTGCCGCAGGCGTCATCTTCGTTCCTGGTGCCGGCACCGATCCGAGTCATCAAGGCCAGCGAGAGTGCGCATCTGCGGTTTTTGGTCGGCAGCGCATTGGCGGCTGCCGGCGCCGATCTCCTGGCCGAAAACAACATCGCCGCGTGGGGAGCGACGCTCACCCGTGAGCTCAGCGCGCAGATGGCGGCGCCCGGGGTTTCCACGCTCGTGTTGCCCCGTTCGCCGGCCCCACCCCTTCCTGCGCATCATCAGGGCCTGTCGGCGCAGCGCGAAGCGAGCGCGCAGCTTTTTGCCAGCCACGCGATCCGCAAATTGCGGGCAGCGGTGGGCGAGCCCAGCGCGGTGATCAGTGCGCACCGGTGCGCGGAGGCGCCAGGCGGCGGTGAATTGCGGCTGTCGCTCTCGTCGCCGTTCGAGCCGCGCGAGGCCGAGGGCTTTCGCTGCCCGATTTACGCGATCGAGTCCGTGACCGGCGTCGTCGCCATGCTCTTCGATTTGATGCGCGACTGCCGCGTCGGCGACATACGGATGCTCGCCGGGGTGCACCCGGATCGCGCGCCGGGCAGCAGCATGCCGCTCTTGTTCAAGCCCGAAACGATTCCAGGGGGCGAGGGCGCGCTTTTGAATTGATCGCACCCGCCGGGCGCAGCGTGCTCGGCGAGCGCGTTTCCCTCGCGGGCGGCGCTTGCTATGCTCGTTGCCATCATGGTGCAGGTGCGTCATGCGCCCTGGCGAGGGGCGCCGGCGGTGCGACGTTGCTCACGGAGGAATGGCGATGGCGGCAAATGCAGCGCCCATTCGGGTG
>JBDUCE010000097.1:0-7516 GCA_040003635.1 Betaproteobacteria bacterium | reverse complement strand
AGCCGTCATGCGTCGCTTCCTGGTTGGCGAGGATCGACACTGCGTAGTTGCAGACAGCCTTTGCGCCGCACATCGTGATGTTCGGATGGTGATGTGTGTAGGACGACGTCTTGACGCGGATGCCTTTCTCGAGGCCGTCGGCGCCGAGGTAGGCGCCCCACGGCCACGCGGCGATGGAAACCATCACCGGATTCGACTTGGCGGCGACACCCATTGCGACCGAGCCGTAGAACGCGATCGGCCGCAGATAGCAGGCCTCGAGCTTGTTGTCGCGCACGCAGGCGCGCTGTGCTTCCTCGAGCACCTCGCGGGTGAACGGGATCTTCATCCCCAGGATCTGCGCCGAGCGAAACAGCCGGCTGGTATGATCGCGCAGGCGAAAGATGGCCGGACCGGCGGGCGTCTTGTAGCAGCGCACGCCCTCGAAGACACCCATGCCGTAATGCAGCGTGTGCGTGAGCACATGCGTGGTCGCCTCACGCCAGGGCACCATCTTGCCGTCGTACCAGATAAAGCCATCGCGGTCTGCCATCGACACGGCGTGTTCTCCCTGCACCAAAAGGGTGATTTTAGCCGATTACGCGCCAAGGCACGCCGAACACCGTCATCCAGAGCGCATCGACGGCGGCGCGATGGGTGCTTTCCACTTCAGCGGCGACGCGCGCGTGCGGCGCGCCCGTCAGCCGCAGTTGATGTTGCCGACGCCGATAGTGGCGGTAGGCCACGATGGCTGATTCAGCGACGGAAGGGGGAAGCAACCCGAGCGCCGGCGCCATGCCGAGCAGGGCGATGTTCCCCACATTAGCCGTCAGCGACGCATGCTGGTGGGCGTGCGCGAGCACCAGCAACTGGACGGCGAACTCCACGTCGACCATGCCGCCCGGGTCATGCTTCAGATCGAACAAGTCCGTCGGGTTGGGATGGCCCGCGTGCATCTTGCGGCGCATGTCGGCAATCTCGGTGCGCAGTCCGTCGATGGCGCGCGGCATGCGCAGGATTCGGGTGCGTTCCTCTTCGAAGGCGGCGCCGATGGCGGGATCCCCGGCCACGAATCGCGCCCGCGTCAGCGCCTGGTGCTCCCAGGTCCAGGCTTGCTCGCTCTGGTAGCGCCGGAAGCCGCGGAACGACGATACAACGAGCCCCGCCGCCCCGTCCGGCCGCAGGCGCAAATCGGTGTCGTAGAGTCTTCCGGCCGCGGTGGTGCTCGTAAGCCAGGTGATGGTGCGATGGGCGAGACGGGTATAAAGCTCGACTGACACCTCGTCGGCGTCGCTGTACAGGAACACGAGGTCGAGGTCGGAGGCGTAGCCGAGCTCCTTGCCGCCCAGCTTGCCATAGCCGATCACTGCAAAGCGCGGCGGCGGCGCCTGCGCGCCGCGCATCTGTTTCCACACGGCCTCGACCGTCGCTGCAATGATGACATCAGCGAGCGCTGAAAGATGGTCGGCAAGGCGCTCGACGGTCAATGTCCCGGCCAGGTCCTGGGCAAGCAGCCGGAAGGTTTGGGCGTGCTGGAAATGCCGCAGGGCATCCATCTGTCGTTCGGTGTCGCCCGCATGCTCGCCCAGGAGGCGCAAGAGCTCCTGCCGCCAGTCGTGGATGTCGGGGTCGGAAAGGAGCGCGCGGGCGTCGAGCAATTCGTCCAGCAGGATCGGATTTCGGACCAGGTATTCGGCGGCCCAGCCCGAGGCGCCCATCAATTGCGCCAGCCGGGGCAGCAGTGGCGGATGCTCGATCACGAGTGCCAAGTAGGCGCTGCGACGGCTGACGGTTTCAAGGAGCGCCAGCAGCCGCATGAATACGGTTTGCGCGTCGGCACCGGAGCTGCCCTCGGCGGCGGCCGCCTTCAGCAACCGTGGCAACAGAAGGTCGAAGCGTTGCTGCGAAAGCGCGGGGAGTTGCAGGTAGCGGCTGCTCGCCCGCACGCGCGTGAGGGTTGCGAGCAGCGACGCAGGGTCCTGGAATCCGGCCTGCGCAAGGGCTTTTGCACCGTCGTCGCCAAGCTCGTCGCGCCACAAGGCCGAGAAGCAGTCGCTGCCTGCCGGTCCCCCGTCGTGTCCCGACGCGTGATCCGCGCGGCCACGATTTCCGTCACCATTGCCGAAAATCGCCTCGAAATGCGCGGTGACTGCGGTGCGATGATGCTCCAGGGCGATCGTGAACGCGGCCGCGCCGTCAAAGCCCATCGCGTGCGCGAGTGCGTCGTATTCCGCGGGATCGCCCGGCAGGGTCTGCGTCTGCGCGTCGTCGCGATACTGCAACCGGTGCTCGCCATTGCGCAGGAAGATGTAGGCTTCGCGCAGCGCGATGACCGTCGCTTCCGGCAACAGGGCGCGCGTCTCGAGCGCCGCCAATGCGGGCATGGTGCCCGCGATTTGCAACGCGGGCTCACGGCCGCCGCGCACCAGTTGCAGCGCCTGCACCGTGAACTCGATCTCGCGGATGCCGCCCGGCCCGAGCTTGAGGTTGCGCGCATAGTCGCGGCGCCGGCCTTGCTGGCGGATCTGGCGATGAATGTCGCGCAATCCGTCGTACGCATCGAAGTCCAGGTATTTCCGGTACACGAACGGCCGCACCAGCCCGGCGAGCTCCTCGTGCGCTTCCCCGGTCAGCGGCCGGGCCTTGAGCCATGCGTAGCGCTCCCAGGCGCGGCCCTGGGTGATGAGATATTGCTCGAGGGCGGAAAAAGGCACCGCCAGCGGCCCGCTTTCGCCGTACGGACGAAGGCGCATGTCGACCCGAAATACGAAGCCATCGGCCGTGGCTGCGGAGAGCGCACTGATCACCCGGCGTCCGAGGCGCTCGAAAAATTCGCGATTCGACAACGGCCGTGCGCCGTCGGTATCGCCGTCCTCGGGATAGAGAAAGACCAGGTCCACGTCGGATGAAACGTTGAGCTCACCGCCTCCGAGCTTGCCCATCCCGACGACCACCAGTTGTTGGGCAACGCCGTGCGGGCTGCGGGGTTCGCCATGCGATGCGGCCAGCCGGCGATGGTGTAGCGTCACCGCAGCGCGGATCGCAAGGTCCGCGAGCCGGGTGACAGCGCTACACACCTCGCGCCAATCGGCCCGGCCGGTCAGATCGCGGGCGATCGTGTGGACGAACAGTTTTCGTCGCAAGCGCCGCAACGCGGAGGAGAGCGCGGCGCCGTCATCGCCCGTCGCAATCCGGTCGATCTCGGGCTCTTCCCCGAACCACGCGAAGGGCGTGTCGATCGTCGCCGCAAGCCGATCCATTTCGTCCGGGTGCGCGCCCAAGGCGGTCATGGCATAACGGCTGAACCGGAGCGCGTCGAGGAAGTCCATCAGGGATTGGACGGGAAACAAAAACGCGCCGCGTGGTTACGATTCGGGCGCGTGACAAAGGGAAAGGGGCCGATGAGAAGCGTGGTCCTTCCGCTACAATGCAGCAGGACCCTGCCTATTATGCCTTTCGCGCCCGCCACGAACCGCGCCCCGTCTTCGTTGCTGCGGGCGATGTCGCGCATCGCGAGTGCGGTGATGTTTGCCGTCGTCGTAGGCATCGGTCTTTTCGCACTGCTGCTGCTCATCGTGCGGATGGTCGTGTTTCCGCACATCGACCAGTACCGCGACAGTATTACCGCGGCGCTCGCGCAGCAGGTCAAACAGCCGGTCGAGATCGATGCGCTCGCCACCGGCTGGGATGGCTGGAATCCCAAGCTGGTCATCGAGGGACTGCGCATTGGCCGGCCGGCGCCCGGCAGCGGTCCCGCGGTGCTGGAGCTGCCGCGCCTCGACCTGACGCTCGCCTGGACGTCGCTCGTGCGCTTGGAGCTCCGCGTAAAACAGCTCGTCATCGAGCGTCCGCATCTGGCCATCCGGCGCGATTCCAATGGTGTGGTGCATGTGGCGGGCATCGCGATCGACTTGGCGCAGGGCACTGATGATTCGGCGCTCACCGATTGGCTGTTGCGCCAGCGTGAGATCGTGGTGCGCAACGCATCCATCAGCTGGCAGGACGAGCGTCACCAGGCGCGGCCCCTGGTGTTGGACAATGTTCATCTCCGGCTCGAGAACAGCTTCGGGCATCACCGCTTCGGACTCACCGGGAACCCGCCGGTGGAGCTCGCGGCGCCCGTCGACATTCGCGGTGACCTTGGCCAGGCGTCGTTTCGCGACTGGCGCCACGCCGGCGGCCAAATCTACACCCGGCTCGATTACGCGGACATTGCGGCGTGGCGGGAATGGCTGCCGTGGCCGGTCGAAATCAACAGCGGCAAGGGTGCGCTACGGGCCTGGTTCACGATCGTGCAAGGTGAGGTGAGCTCCGTGGTTGCCGATGTCGAGCTCGCCGATGTCAGGACCCGCTTGATGCCCGATTTGCCGGAGCTCGCCCTGACCCGGGTCTCCGGCCGGGCCGGATGGCGATTCGGGAAGGGCGCGCGGGAATTTTTCTCGCAGCGGCTCGCTTTCACCACAACCGATGGCCAAAAGCTCGAGCCGACGACCGCATCGCTGGTCATGCACGTCAACGCTGAAAATCGCGTCGAGCGCAGCCGTCTCGAGTTCGATCAGCTGGCGCTCGAACCGTTGCGTGAGCTCGCAGCGCACCTCCCATTGCCCGCCGCCTGGCGCACTAATCTCACCGTTTACGCGCCGCGAGGCACCCTCACTCGCGGCGCGCTGCAATGGGATGGCGCGGCCGATGCGCCCGTTGCGTTCGACGCGGCGACCGATTTCAAAGACGTGGGTTTCCTTGCCGAAGGCTCGAGCATGGGGGTCACTGGCATGAGCGGGACGCTCAAGGCGACACAGGCTGGCGGTTCAGTCAAGCTCGCGAGCCAGAAGGCGGCCGTCATGTTCCCGCATCTTCTTCCCGCGCCGGTCGCCCTGGATAGCGTAGAAGGCCAGATGGCGTGGGTACGCGAGGGCGCCCACACCGCTATTCGCGTGGATCGAATCAATTTTACGAATGCGCACGCCGCCGGCCATGTCAGCGGGACCTATCGCCATGACCGTGAAGGCCCGGGCACGATCGATGTCGACGCGCAATTCACGCGCGCGGCGCTCGAAGGCTTGCCGCGGTATCTGCCATTGACCTTGAGCGAAGGTACGCGAAGATGGGTGGCCGATGCCATCAAACGCGGCACCATCGACGAAGCGCGGCTGAAGCTTAAAGGCGACCTTGCCGCGTTTCCGTTCGCCGATGGCAAGAGCGGCATCTTTGCCGTCGACGTCAAGGGCCATGGGTTCGATCTCGAGTATGCCGGTGACTGGCCCGCCCTCACCGAGGTCAGCGCCGAGGTCCATTTCCATGGCGCGGGGGTTTCGGTGGTGGGGAGCCAGGGCCGGGTCTACGGTGTCGCGCTGGGTACGGTCAAGGCCGATATTCCGGATCTGCGCTCGCCGGTGGTCAATGTCGACGGTGAAGCGAGCGGTCCGACCCAGGATTTCCTGCGCTTCATCGAGGAGAGCCCGGTCGGGGAATGGATCGACCATTTCACTGCCGCGGCGCGAGCCGGCGGGAACGGCAAGCTCGCGCTCAAGCTCGCGCTGCCGTTACGCGACCTCGCTGCCCATCGGGCGACGGGCGAATACGAATTCACCAATAACCAGTTGAAACTCGCCGGTGTGCCGGGCCTCAATCAATTGAACGGCCGGCTCTCGTTCGCCAATCGTGAGCTGCGGGCGCGCGACATCACCGCCGAGGCGTTGGGGGGACCTATCAAGGTCAGCATTGCGAGCGCCGATGGCCGCGTTCGGCTCACCGGGACGGGCAGCGCCAATGTCACCGCCGTCCGCCAGGAATTTCCCTTCCCGTTCGGGGAGCGCGTTACCGGAACCGCCGACTGGTCGCTGGCCCTGGATTCGCGTGCGGGTACGTCATCCTGGGTGCTGGAGAGTCCGCTCAAAGGAGTCGCCATCGATTTGCCGGCGCCGTTGACCAAGGCCGCCAATGAAACCATCCCGCTGCGGGTCGAGCGGCGCGCAGCGGCGTCCGGCAACGCCGAGGACACGGTGGTGGCGACCTTGGGCGATGTTGCTGCGGCAACCCTTCATCGCAAGCTTTCGTCATCAGCGGCCGAGGTCGATCGCGCTCTTGTATCCCTGGGCCGGGCTTCCCGGCGGCCTGACGCGGGCCGGGCCGAGCGCGCGGGCATGTGGGTGCGGGCGGAGTTGCCCGCGCTCGATATCGATCAGTGGCTCGACCTCAACCGTGCCGCCGGCGCTTCGGCCGCCGCCACGGCGGGCACCCATGAGCTGGCGCTGATGGGCATCGAGCTCGACGTCCAGGATTTGGCGGCATTCGGGCGCCGTTTCACCCAGATGAAAGTTGTCGGAGCGCACGCTCGCGACGAGTGGAAGCTCGATCTGAAGGGCGGAGAAGTCATCGGCAACGCGACGTGGTCGGCCCCGAGCACAGATGCTCCCCACGGTCGCATCGTGGCACGGCTTGCCCACCTGCAAACGCCTGGCGCCAGGGACTCCGTGGCCGATCCTGCCGTTGACGCCAACGGCGATGCCGCCGCCGGGACGTGGCCGGAGATCGATATCACGGCCGAGTCCTTCGCCTCGGGAAGCCGCGATCTCGGGCGCCTGGAGCTCCTCGCCAAGCCGCTGGGCACGGAATGGCGTATCGAGCGGCTGTCGCTGGAGAATGAGGCGGGGCGGTTGCAGGGACAGGGGGCGTGGCGCGCCGGCCGGCGACAGGAGCAAACCCGGCTCGAGATGGTGCTCGATGTCAAGGATGCGGGCGCTTTTCTGGCGCGCCTCGGCCATCCCGGCGCGGTGCAGGCAGCGCCCACCAAGATCACCGGGCAACTCAACTGGGCGGGCGCGCCGACCGATTTCGACTATCCCTCCTTGTCCGGCGCTTTCAGCATCCAGGTGGGCAGCGGTCGCTTCCTCAAGATCGAGCCCGGCATCGGCAAGCTCCTCGGCGTGTTGTCGCTGCAGGCGCTGCCCCGGCGCATCACCCTCGACTTTCGCGATGTCTTCAGCGAAGGTTTTGCGTTCGATCGCGTGACCGGCAACGTGCGCATCGCCAACGGCGTGATGGCTACCGAAGACCTTCGCCTGAGCGGTCCTTCGGCCCAGGTGGGTATCGCCGGCGAGGCCGACCTCGCCAAGGAGACCCAGCGGCTGCGGGTGCGGGTGCAGCCGACGCTGAGCGCTGGCGTCTCCGCCGGCGCCGCGCTGCTCTTCCTCGCCAATCCCGTGGTCGGCGCCGCAGTGGGGGCGGGGTCGCTGCTCGCCCAGAAGGTTCTGCGCGATCCGATCGAGCAGATGTTCACCCACGATTACTCCGTCACCGGGAGCTGGTCGGACCCCGTGGTCGCGCGCAGCGGCCCGGCGAGCGCTGCCGCTCCGTTCGGCTCTGCATCCAAATGACCAGCGTGAACAGGCCCCAACCCATGAGCGACATGCCTGAAGCGGCGCCCACGCTGCGAGTGGCGGCCGTGCAGATGATCTCCGGCGGTGATGTTCGTGCCAACCTGGGTGTGGCAGCACCTCTCATTGCACAGGCGGCAGCGGAGGGCGCACGACTCATC
>JBDUCE010000096.1:0-7550 GCA_040003635.1 Betaproteobacteria bacterium | reverse complement strand
GTGGTCAGCATCGACGTCACCCAAAAGGTGCGCCGCCAGCGCACGCGCGAGCTCTCCGAAGACGATCCATTCTATGAATTCTTCCGCCGCTTCGGCCAGGTCCCGCCCCGCGGCCGTGGCAGCCAGCCCGAGCGCGAGCAGGAAGCACAATCGGTGGGCTCGGGATTCATCCTTTCCTCCGACGGGTATCTCATCACCAACGCCCACGTGGTCGAGGGCGCGGATGAAGTGAACGTGCGCCTCACCGACCGCCGCGAGTTCAAGGCCAAGGTCGTCGGCGCCGACAAGCGCACCGATGTGGCCTTGCTCAAGATCGAGGCCACCAATCTCCCCAAAGTCACCATCGGCGATCCCGAGAAATCGAGAGTCGGCGAATGGGTGGTGGCGATCGGCAAGCCATTCGGGCTCGAGAACACGATGACGGCGGGCATCCTGAGTGCCAAGGGCCGCGACCTGCCGCAGGAAAATCTCGTTCCCTTCCTGCAGACCGATGTCGCAATCAATCCGGGCAACTCGGGCGGACCGCTTTTCAACCTGCGCGGCGAAGTCATCGGCATCAATTCGCTGATTTACTCCCGCTCGGGCGGCTATATGGGCCTGGCCTTCGCGATTCCCATCGACGTGGCGATGAACACGGTGCAGCAGTTGAAGGAGAAGGGCCGGGTCACCCGCGGGCGAATCGGGGTCCAGATCCAGGAAGTCGCGCGCGAAACCGCAGAGGCGTTCGGCTTGCCCCGTGCCACGGGAGCGCTGGTCAACTCGGTCGAAAAAGGCGGTCCCTCCGACAAGGCCGGCATCGAATCGGGTGACATCATCCTGAAGGTCGACGGCCGCGAGGTGAAGACGTCGAGCGAACTGCCGCGCATCATTACCATGGTCCGGCCGGGCAACAAAGTCACCCTCACGGTCTGGCGCAAGGGTGCGCAGCGCGACGTTGCGGTGACAGTGGTCGAGCTCAAGGAAGATGCGGTGGCCGCACCCACGCAGCGACGCAACACCCCGCCCAAGGAGCGCGCCAAGCCCAATCGCATGGGGCTCGTGCTCGCCGACCTGACCGACGAGCAGAAGAAGGAGCTCGAGGTCAAGAATGGCGTCCTGGTCGAAGACATCAGCGGTGCGGTGCGCGGCAATGTCCAGCCCGGCGACGTGATACTCGCCATCGTCACCCGGGGGCAGAGCACCGATATGCGCAGCGCCGAACAGCTGAACGCGCTCCTGGGCAAGCTCGAGCGCGGAGCATCGGTGACGCTGCAGCTGAAACGCGGCGAGCAGACATTCTTCTCCACTCTGCGCATCAACAACGGCACCGAGTGACAAGGCACGACCCGACGGCGGTGACACCGTCTGCAATGCGCGGGCCAGCCTCATCGGCGCCTGGCATCGTCCGCGAGCGGCTCACCCTTCTCACCCGGGCGTACTGCAGCCTGTGCGACGAAATGCAGCGCAGCGTGGCTCCGATCGCCGCGCTTGCGGGCACCGTGCTCGACGTGATCGATGTCGATATTGATCCGGCGCTGGAAGCGGCGTGGGGCGCATGGGTGCCGGTGCTCTTTCTGGGCGCACCCGAAGCCGCGCGCGAGATTTGTCACTACCACTTCGACGCACAGCGATTGGCGATGGCGCTGGCGGCGGCCGGCGCCGCCGCTGCGTCTGCCATTGGACAACTACCCGATGGCAACGACGGGGAGGGCGCGAGCGTTGTCCAATGAATGCAAGGTTCGCGCCGGGGGCTGAAATCCGCTAAAATTCAACACGATTGCTGTGGCGAGGGCACTTTGGCAGTGCCCTTTTTGTTTGGACGGTACCGGTTCCTAAGCGCCACGCCCGGGGCACTCCCCGCCAGGATCATGGCTGCCGGCAACGGCCGTCTAGTCGGTTCCCTTGAAAGTTTGTCGTGCAGGATATCCGCAACTTCTCGATCATCGCCCACATCGACCATGGGAAATCGACGCTCGCCGATCGCTTCATCCAGCGGTGCGGGGGACTTGCCGACCGCGAGATGGAAGCGCAGGTGCTCGATTCGATGGATCTCGAGCGCGAGCGGGGCATCACCATCAAGGCGCAAACCGCAGCGCTCATCTACCCGGCCCGGGACGGCCAGCTCTATCGCCTGAATCTCATCGATACGCCCGGGCACGTGGACTTTGCCTACGAAGTCTCGCGCTCGCTCGCCGCCTGCGAAGGCGCGCTGCTGGTGGTCGATGTTTCTCAGGGTGTCGAGGCCCAGACCGTCGCCAACTGCTATACCGCCATCGAGCAGGGGGTCGAGGTGGTGCCGGTGCTGAACAAGATCGATCTGCCCTCGGCGGACCCCGACCGCGTCATTTCGGAGATCGAGGACATCATCGGCATCGATGCCCAGGACGCCATCCGGGCCAGCGCCAAGACGGGCGAGGGCATCGACGACATCCTGGAGGCCGTGATCGCGCGCGTGCCGCCGCCCAAAGGCGACCCCGCCGCGCCCTTGCAGGCACTGATCATCGATTCCTGGTTCGACAACTACGTCGGTGTGGTGATGCTGGTGCGGGTCATGCAAGGGGCATTGAAGCCGCGCGACAAAATCCTGCTGATGGCTACCGGCGCCGCCTACGGCTGCGAGCAGGTCGGGGTATTCACGCCCAAGGCCGTGGCCCGTGCTGCCCTCGGTGCCGGCGAAGTCGGCTTTATCATCGCCGGCATCAAGGAGATCCACGCCGCCAAGGTCGGCGATACGGTGACACTCGCCAGCCGGCCTGCCGCTTCGGCATTGCCAGGATTCAAGGAAGTGAAGCCGCAGGTTTTTGCCGGCCTGTATCCGGTCGAGTCCAATCAGTACGAAGCGCTGCGCGACGCGCTCGACAAGCTGAAACTCAACGATGCCTCCATGCATTACGAGCCGGAAGTCTCGCAGGCGCTCGGATTCGGCTTTCGCTGCGGCTTTCTCGGGCTCCTGCACATGGACATCGTGCAGGAACGGCTCGAGCGCGAGTACGACATGGCGCTCATCACCACCGCGCCGACCGTCATCTACCAGGTGCGCATGCGCGATGGCACGGTGATCGAAATAGAGAATCCTTCCAAGCTGCCGGACCTGTCGCGGGTGGAGGAGATCCGCGAGCCGATCATCACCGCCAGCATCCTGATGCCGCAGGAGTACGTCGGGCCGGTGATCACGCTGTGCACCGAAAAGCGCGGCATGCAGAAAAACATGCAATATCTCGGGCGGCAGGTGATGCTGACCTACGAGCTGCCCATGGCGGAAGTGGTCATGGATTTTTTCGACAAGCTGAAGTCGGTGTCGCGCGGCTACGCCTCGCTCGACTACGAGTTCAAGGAATTCCGCGCGGCCGACGTCGTCAAGCTCGACATCCTGATCAACGGCGAGCGCGTCGATGCCCTGTCGGTGATGGTGCATCGTTCGGTTGCCATCTACCGCGGCCGCGAGGTGGCGTCGAAGATGCGCTCGCTCATCCCGCGGCAGATGTTCGACGTGGCGGTGCAGGCCTCCATCGGCGCCCAGATCATCGCCCGCGAGACGATCAAGGCGATGCGCAAGAACGTGCTCGCCAAATGCTACGGCGGCGACATCACCCGCAAGAAGAAGCTCCTCGAGAAGCAGAAAGCGGGCAAGAAGCGGATGAAAGCCGTCGGCAACGTGGAAATTCCACAGGAGGCCTTCCTCGCGATCCTGCAGATTGGTGACAAATGAGACAGCACGCGCATCGGCGGAGGCGAAATGCGTCTGCTTCGGGGGCGTCGCCCTCCGCGCCGTGGGACAATGCGCGCCGAGCAAATCGCGATCCGCGCTGCCTGTCTTCCCTCCGCCGTCCGATCCGACCCGCACCATGAACTTTGCCCTCATTCTCTTCCTTGCGACGCTCGTCACCGGGCTCATCGCGCTTGCCGACCGCCTGTGGCTTAGCCCTGAGCGTCCCGCAGGCGCGGCCGAGCCGTGGTGGGTCGAGTATCCGAAAAGCTTCTTTCCGGTGCTCCTCATCGTGTTCCTGCTGCGCTCTTTCGTCGCCGAGCCCTTCAAGATTCCGTCGTCCTCGATGCGCCCGACCCTCGAAGTCGGCGATTTCATACTGGTCAACAAATTCACCTACGGCCTGCGCCTGCCGGTGATCGAGCACAAGATCGTGGCGCTGGGCGATCCCCAACGCGGGGATGTGGTCGTGTTCCGCTATCCGGTGAATCCGTCGCAGGATTTCATCAAGCGGGTGGTGGGCGTCGGTGGTGACGAAGTGGTATACCGCGACAAGCAACTCACCGTGAACGGCAAGGCATGGCCGTTGCAGCGCAATGGCAGCTATAGCTACCTCGAGGGCCTGCGCTTCGAGACCATGGAGCGCGCCATGGAAGCGGCGGATACGGGCTCGGGCGTGCGGAATCATCAGGTGGCGCTGAACCCGGCGGCGGCGCCGGTTTACCCGCAGAACGTGCGCCCGTTCCCCCGGCGCGAAAACTGCGACTACAATGACCGCGGATTTACCTGCCGCGTACCGCCCGGTGAATATTTCATGATGGGCGACAATCGCGACAACAGCGACGACAGCAGGTACTGGGGCTTCGTGCCCGACGACCACATCCGCGGGCGCGCATTCTTTATCTGGTTCAATTGGGATGACATCAGCAGCCTCGCGTTCAAGCGCGTCGGCACCGCTATTCATTGACGAGGACTAGGGAGAAGCCATGCAGGCAGGACGCACGCAGCGCGGACTCACGATCAGCGGCTTTCTCTTTGTCGCTTTCGTGGTGGTGGCTATCGTCATGCTGGGTGCCCGCATCACCCCGGCTTTCATCGAGTATTACTCGGTCAAGCAGGCACTCGGCGATACCCTCGCGGAAGCCAAGGATCCGACCATCGTGGTGGACCTCAGGAAGTCGTTCCAGCGGCGCGTCGACACCGGCTACATCGAATCGGTGAGCGGCAACGATCTCGAGATCAGCAAAGAAGGCAATACGGTGACCGCAAGCGTCTCCTGGAGCCGCACGCTGCATCTCGTGGCCAATGCCAGCCTGATTCTCGAGTTCGACGCCTCGGCCACGCGCTGATCCCCCGGACCGATTCGCCCGAGGCATGCCGGCCGGAGAATGCCTTCCACTGCACTGCGTGACCAGCTCGGTTACGTCTTTCGTCGCCCGGAGCTTCTCACCCAGGCGCTGACCCATCGCAGCCACAGCGCGACGCACAACGAGCGCCTGGAATTCGTCGGCGATTCCGTCTTGAATTGCGCGATTGCGGTGGCGATCTACCAGCGCTTTCCGCAGATCCCGGAAGGCGATCTCTCCCGCGTACGCGCCAACCTCGTCAACGGCGACACCCTGGCAAGCATCGCGCGGCGTCTCAATGTCGGCGCGGCGATCCGTCTTGGCGAAGGCGAGTTGCGCAGCGGCGGGATGGAGCGGCCGTCGATCGTCGCCGACGCGCTCGAGGCGATCTTTGGCGCGATTTTTCTCGACGGCGGCTTCGATGCGGCGCGCACCGTGATCGAGGGG
The DNA here is from genome assembly GCA_040003635.1 of Betaproteobacteria bacterium. Classification (GTDB taxonomy): domain Bacteria; phylum Pseudomonadota; class Gammaproteobacteria; order Burkholderiales; family Casimicrobiaceae; genus CAIWHR01. Next base: position 2,072 of record JBDUCE010000096.1, on the reverse strand, counting down.
ATCTATGCCGCCGAGCTCGATGCCGTCGATCCTTCGGCGCCGGCAAAGGATGCCAAGACGGTGCTGCAGGAATGGCTGCAGGCGCGGCGCGTTGCGGTCCCGGAATACGTCGTGACCCATATCGGCGGCGAAGCGCATGCGCAGAGTTTCACCGTCGAGTGCCGCATCATCGGGCTGCAGGTCACGACCCTCGGTGAAGGCAAGAGCCGGCGCGTGGCCGAGCAACGCGCCGCCGCCGCTGCCTATGCCACCGTTTCCGGCAGCGCCGCAAAGCAATGAGCGGCGTGCCGACAGTGACGGCGTTTCGCTGCGGCCATGTCGCGATCGTCGGTCGCCCCAACGTGGGCAAGTCCACGTTGCTCAATCACCTGGTCGGACAGAAGGTGAGCATCACCTCCAAAAAGGCCCAGACCACCCGGCACCAGGTGACCGGCATCCTGACGACGGTAGATGCTCAATTCATCTTCGTCGATACGCCGGGCTTCCAGACGTTGCACCGCTCGCGCCTCAACATGCGCATGAACCGGGCGGTGACCGAGGGGCTTTCCAGCGTGGATGCAGTGATCGTGGTGATCGAGGCCGGCCGCACGGTTCCCGCCGACCGAAGCGTAATGGCTCTTCTGCCGCGCGATACGCACGCCGTGGCGGCGCTCAACAAGATCGACCAGCTCGACGATCGCGACGTATTGCTGCCGCAAATGGCCGAGCTCGCGGCCGCGTACCCATTCGACGCCATCGTGCCGGTAAGCGCGGGCAAGGACCGCGGGTTGCACGAGCTTGCAGCGGCGCTGCGCCCGCTCCTCCCCGAGCGGACGGCCATGTACGGGAACGACGAGTTTACCGATCGCGACGAGCGCTTCCTTGCCTCCGAGCTTATCCGCGAAAAGATATTCCGGCTGCTCGGCGAAGAAGTGCCTTACGCCGCTACCGTCGCGATCGATCAGTTTGTGCTGGAAGGCGAAATGCGCCGCATCCATGCGACCGTCTATGTCGAGCGCGCCAACCAGCGCGCCATTCTGCTGGGGGCGGGAGGCGTGCAGATGAAGGAAATCGCCAGCCGCGCCCGCGAGGACATGGAGCGGATGTTCGGCGGCCGGGTGTTCCTGGAAGTGTGGGTCAAGGTCAAGCGCGGGTGGGCGGACGACGATAATCTGCTGCAGCGGTTCGGCTATTGATGGCCGCACGTTCGCAGCCGCTGCGACGCGAAGGCGAACCCGGATTCGTTCTGCACACCTACGCCTACCGCGAGACCAGCCTCATCGTCGAGGCGTTCACGGTCAACTTCGGCCGGGTCGCCATGGTGGCGCGCGGGGCCAAGCGACCGCGCTCGGAGCTGCGCGGCGTGTTGCAGGGATTTGCTCCCCTGTTGCTGGCCTGGTCGGGACAGCAGGAGCTCAAAACCCTGGCCAAAGCCGAATGGCGGGGTGGGCTGCCCCTGTTGCACGGATCGGCGCTGCTCTGCGGCTTCTACTTGAATGAGTTGCTGCTGAAGCTTCTCCCGCGTGAAGACGCCCATCCGGTGCTGTATGCCGATTACGAAATCGCGCTGGCCGAGCTTGCCGCGGGCGCCGAACAGGCAAGGGTGCTGCGCCGTTTCGAGGTACGTCTTCTTGCGGAACTGGGCTACGCATTGCCGCTGGTGCGTGACGCCGACACCGGCAGATCAGTGGAGCCCGACGCGCGGTACCATTACGCCTTCGATCGCGGACCGCGTGCCATGGTGGGTCCCACGCTCTCAGCGACCCGGCCCGGGGAGCGCTGGCCGATCGTGCGCGGGGCGACGCTCCTGGCGCTCGCCGATCATCGTTACCCGGATGCCGAGACCGCCGCGGAAGCCAAGCGCCTGATGCGCGAGGTGCTCGATCACTATCTCGAGCAGCGAGGCGTCGAAAGTCGCCGCCTCGTGCAGGACCTGCAGGCGCTGGATGAGGACGCGTTCCGCGCGCCGCCTCCGCCGCTCGATGAAAGGAATTCCGGACGTGATTGAGCTTGGTGTCAATATCGACCACGTTGCGACCTTGCGCGAGGCGCGACGCACCTATGAGCCCGACCCGGTGTGGGCGGCAGCGGAA
>JBDUCE010000095.1:0-7627 GCA_040003635.1 Betaproteobacteria bacterium | reverse complement strand
CGCCTTGATGCCGTCCGGGAGATCCTTGGTCTCGAAGATGTAGTCGAAGAGCATCGCGACCAGCTCGATCGTCATCGATTCGAGTTGATTCGCGCGCGCTCCGAGCGAAGAGCCCTGGAGGTCGCGCAGTACGTTGTGCTGGCTGTCGGGGATGCCGGAGAACTGGATGAGCGTCCCACCGCCCAGGTCGAAGCCGGTTTCGCCGTGCTGCAGCCGCGCGAGACCCTCGCCCAGCACCGGCGTCACCATGATCGGTGCGCCGGGCACGTAGCCCGATGGAGTAGCGGCGAGCGGGCCGTGCGGGATATAGCGCGATGCGCCGGCGGGCTCGGCGCCGGCCCCTCCCGGTCCTCCCGCATGCAACCCGGCGGGACTCATCGGCGGCGGCACGCCGGGCGCGCCGAACATGCGCTTGAAGAGCGACATGATGTCGACTTCGGCGCTCGCAGCCGGCGTTCCGGTGGCACCTGGCGGCGGAGATGTGCTCTTGCCACGGCGCTTGCCGGCAGCCCCGCCACGATTCAACGCGATCGGCCGGTCGAGAACCACATGCATCCGGACCATATGCTGGTTCAGGTCGACATAGATCTCGTTGATCTCGCCCAGGGCGGCCTGGTTGAGCTCCTTGAGAATCGCGAACCGGGCGCGCTCGCCGGTCTGCATCGTGTTCAATGCCTGGGCGAACGATTCGATGATGCTGTTGGGCGCGAGCGGATTGGCGGCGGTCGCGAGCTCCGGGTCTCCAAGAAGTTGCCCCATGCCGCGATTGAGGAGCTGTAGCTCATCGAAGCAGACATTCTCGACCACCCGGGCGATGTTGCCCGTCAGCACCGATTCATCCATGGTGGTGGTGTCGATCAGCGTCAGGTTGGTGGCATCGACCTTCGAGAAGTCGGCCTTCGCCTGGCCCTTGCCGCCGATGCGCTCGTTCACCCGTTGGCGCAGGTTCTTCTCGAACTCGGCCAGCAGATCCGCACGCTGCGCAAGCACTGCGCCGCGGGCATCGAGAAACATCATCTGCTCGTCGCGCAGATCGGTGCTGCTCGCCCGCTCCAACAGCATGGCCGCCACGCTGTCGAGGACGCTCGAGAAGGAAAGAAGAAGGCGATGCACCGCCCGGTCCCGGCATTCACCCAGGATTCTGGCCGCCTCCCGCGATGAGTGTTGCCGGGCCGGGGTGTCGGTCGTGGTCGAATTCACGCGTAAGGTGCGTCGGTGCGGTGGTGGCGCTTGATCGCGCTCAAAGTACCCGTCTTGGCCGTCCGCCGGCCAGAATTAAACGTTGCAAACGTCGCTTAAGGGCGAAAAAAGGCGAAGCGACTGTAGCACGCCCGTTTGGCCCGCGCCAACGCGAGCGGCCTGCCGCCGATCAGCGCCCCATCTCCGTCCACGCCTTTTCCACCCGCTTATAGGACACCGGAAACGGCGTCTTGAGCTCCTGGGCGAACAGCGAGACCTGCAATTCCTCGAGCAGCCAGCGAAATTCCTCCAGGCCGGGTTCAGGGTGGCCGGCCTTCTGGCTGCGCTCGAGCCGCTCGCGGTAGCGTTGCCACCATGCCCCGATCGCCGGCGCATGCCGGGCCTCGCGCGCCGGATTTTCCGGGTATTTGGCAAGCCGTCGCTCCAGCGCCTTGAGATAGCGCGGGAGATGAGCGAGCTGAGGCCACGGCGTGCCGGCAAAGAAGCCCGGATAGATGAGCGCGTCGCGCCGCCCGCGCACCTCGGCACCCAGCCGGGCGAGCGCATTGGGGAGGGCACTCAGGCGCTGCCCGAGCGCCTGGTATTCCGCCGCGATGATGGCCAGCAGCTTGAAGGCTCCCTCCGCCACCGCCGGCAGGCGGGTGCGCGCCCGCTTCACCTGCTCGCCAAAGGCCGGTGCGGATCGGGGCAGCGGATCGTCGCCGATGAAGGCGCGCTCGTAAACGGCGCTCAAGACGTCGGCAAGCAGCCGCTCTGTTCCGGCCGCACCCTTGAGCAGCAGTGCCGTGGCATGGAAGCCCGGTAGACCTTTTTCGTAACGCGCGAGCACGTCTTTCAGTGCGATGTGCACCAGTCGCGCCACGCCGGTCCGGGTCGAGGCCTCGGCCGCCTCCTGCGTATCGAGAAGCGCGATCGAGACGCTGTCGCCACCGTCGACCAGCGCCGGGTATCCGGTCATGCGGCGCCCGTCATGGCGCATGGAGAGGGTCGGCGGCAGGTCGCCGAAATCCCAGGTGCGCAGATCGCGACGCTCCAGCGCCGGACCTTCTTCCACGAAGGACAGCGCCGCCGCCTCGCCCAGTTGCGCTCGCAAGGCCGACAAGTCACGGCCCTGTGCGAGCTCCTTGCCGGCCGCATCCACGACCTGGATGTTTATCGCGAGGTGCGGCGGCAGCACCAGCGCCTCCCACGCGTCGCGCGGCGGCGCATCGCCAAGGCGCTTGCGGATGAACTCGCGCAGTGCGTCGGTGAGCAGGATGTCGAAATCCGGCTCCTGCTCCAAAAACGCAGTGACGACTTCAGGCAACGGAACCAGACGGTTGCGCCACGCCTTCGGGAGCGCCTTGAGATAAGCCCCGATCTTGTCGCGAACGAGACCCGGCACCAACCACGAAAGGCGTGCCGCGTCGAGCTGGTTGAGGAGTGACAACGGCACCGTCAGGGTCAGCCCGTCCAGCGGATGTCCTGGCGCAAACCGGTATTTGAGCGGAAGTGCCAAGCCCGCCATCGTGAGGACATCGGGAAACCACGCTTGCGTGACGCCCGACGCGGCGTGACGCATCAATGCCTCACGGGTGAGGAAAAGCAGGCGCGGATGCCCGCCCTCGGCGTGCTCGCGCCACCGCTCGAAAGTTGCGAGCGAATGGACGTCGGCCGGAATGCGTTCGCCGTAAAAATCGCCGATGGTTGCTTCATCGACCAGCACATCCTGCCGCCTGGCCTTGTGCTCCAGCAGGGCAACCTCTGCCATCAACTGCCGGTTGTGAGCAAGAAAAGCGCCCGTCGTATGCAGCGCACCGGGCACGAGCGCTTCACGGATGAAGACTGCGCGCGCTGCCGCCGGATCGATGCGGCCGTAGCTCACGCGCCGGCGTGCTACCAGGGTCAGTCCGTAGAGCTGCACGCGTTCGCTGGCGATGACTTCGCCCCGCTCCTCGTCCCAGCGCGGCTCGAAATACTCGCGACTGACGCGATCACCCGCGATCGGCTCGATCCACTCGGGCTCGATCCGCGCTGCGCAGCGGGCATAAAGCCGCGACGTTTCGACGAGCTCGGCGGCGAGCACCCACCTGGGTTGTTTTTTTGCAAGACCCGAGCCCGGATGCAGGAAAAACCGGATTCCGCGCGGACCAAGGTACCCATCACCTTCCGCATGTCGATTGCCGATGTTGCCGAGAAGTCCGGACAGGAGCGCCTGGTGCAAAGTCTGGTAGCGGACGGCATCGAACGCCGTGGGCAACTGCGCGTTCCATTGCCAGCGCTGCAGCGCGGCCTCGGCGGCAAGCTGCGCATGCACGTCGCGCCATTCACGCAGGCGCAGCCACGATACGAACTGCGCGCGGCACGCGTCGACGAGCTTCCGGTGCGTCAGCTTTTGCGCGAGCAGGCCGTCGAAGAATTCCCACAGCGTGAGCAGCGACACAAAATCGGAGCGCTCGTCGCGAAAGCGCAGGTGGGCCTGATCGGCAGCCTGCTGCTTGTCGAGCGGGCGCTCGCGCGGATCGGGCACCGAAAGTGCGCTGGCGATAACCAGCACCTCGGCCAGGCAACCGCGCGCTTCGCCCTCGATGATCATCCGGCCGACGCGCGGGTCCACCGGCAAGCGCGCCAGGTCACGGCCGAGCGGCGTCAGCCGGCGCTCGCCTTCGACCGCCCCCAGTTCCTGCAGGAGCTGATAGCCGTCGGCGATGGCGCGCGGTCCCGGGGGTTCGAGGAATGGAAAGTCCTCGACGCTGCCGATGTCGAGTGCCGCCATGCGCAGGATTACCGACGCGAGCGACGAACGCAGGATTTCCGGATCCGTATAGCGGGGCCGCGCCGAATAATCCTCCGCTGCGTACAACCGCACGCAAATGCCCTCCGCCACCCGCCCGCAGCGGCCGGCGCGCTGATCGGCGGCCGCCTGGGAGATCCGTTCGATCTGCAGCAAGGTCGTCTTGTTGCGCATCGAATAGCGCTTGACCCGCGCGAGGCCGGTGTCGATCACGTAGCGGATTCCCGGCACGGTGAGCGAGGTTTCCGCCACGTTGGTCGCGAGCACGATGCGGCGCCCGTTACCCGCCGCAAAAACGCGTTGTTGCTCCGCCACGGACAGCCGCGCGAACAACGGCAGGATTTCAACCTGCTGGGCGTAGGGACGCCGCGCGAGGCTGCGGCGCAGGAGCTCCGCGGTTTCACGAATCTCGCGCTCGCCGGGCAAAAACACCAGGATGTCGCCGCGCGCCTCCCGCCATAACTCCTCGGCCGCCGTGACAATGGCGTCCTCGAGCTCCTCTTCGTCGTCGGTCTCCTCCTCGCCCGTCCTGAGCGGCCGGTAGCGGATGTCCACCGGATACATGCGCCCCGAGACTTCAATGACCGGCGCCGACTGCGAGACGCCGTTCGCCTCCTGCGCAAAATGTCGCGCAAAGCGCTCGGCATCGATCGTCGCCGAGGTGATGATGACCTTGAGATCGGGCCGTTGCGGGAGCAGTTGACGCAGATACCCCAGCAGGAAGTCGATGTTGAGGCTGCGCTCGTGCGCCTCGTCCACGATGATGGTGTCGTAGGCCGCGAGCAGCCGATCCCCTTGCGTTTCCGCGAGCAGGATGCCATCGGTCATGACTTTCACGAACGCATCGGGCTTCGTATGATCGGTGAAGCGCACCTTGTAACCCACGAGCTCGCCCACCGCGGTGCCCAGCTCCTGCGCGATGCGCGTGGCGACCGCGCGGGCGGCAATGCGTCGCGGCTGGGTGTGGCCGATGAGACCGCGCTCGCCGCGACCCACGGCGAGGCAGATCTTGGGTAGCTGCGTGGTCTTGCCCGAACCCGTGGCGCCCGCAACGATGACGACCTGGTGACCGCGGATGGCGCTCGCGATCTCGTCGGCGCGCTGGGCCACCGGCAACTCGGGCGGATAGACGATGGCCGGCCGCCGCTGCGCGCGCTCGCTGCGCCGTTCGATGGCGCGCGTGATCGCGGTTGCCAACTGCTCCCATTCCCGCGCTGGCGCGTGCCGGTGTCGCGCGCGCTCGAGGCGCTTTCCCAGAACCAGTGCGTCGACCAGCATCGCGTCGGCGAGCCGGCTTTGTAGTTGGGACGCAAGTGTGGCCGACATGAGATTGTGGTGCGCCTTCGGCGGCCCGTCGCGGCCGCCATCCGTCCCGCCGCGGCGCGCCCGACGGCGTCGCGGGCGACGCGCGACGTGAATCCCGGCGTTTCAGCCGGGCGCGGCCCCAGCCACCGGTGCGCGCACGGTAAGGTAGTGGGTGACGCCTGCCGCCACGGCAATGGCGGTCGCACTCGCGACCGCGGCGTAGAGGTAGCTGTCATGGGTGGCGTTGCGGGCTGCAGCCTCGATGAAACCAAGCACCAGCCCGGTGGTGATGTACGCAGGCACGGTGCGAAGGTCGAAGCGCAGCAATCCATAGACGATCACCGCGGCGGCGAACCCACTCACGAGGCCGCCGGCAATCGCGGCCAACGGATTCGCGGCATCGATCACGCTGATCCCCGTCAGGACCAGGATCAGCACGAACGCGGCCAGCCACAAATGCCGCCGCCACCCGTAAGTCAAACGCTCCAGCCAGGCCAGCAGGAAGAGCGCGACGCCGATGGCGGTAATGACGCCCGCTCCGGCAATTGCGGCGCCGAGGACGGGCACCGCCTGTCCCTTGAGTCCGTACGATGGCCACACCGGTACCGTGTCGGGCGCGCTCAAAGCCAGGGCCGAACCCAACCCGGCCACGAGCAGGGCGCCGCACGCGCCACCGACCCACGCCGGCCACCGCCCCGAGAGCCTTCGCGCCGGACGCTGCAAGGCGGCCCAGGCGCCGATGGCACTCGCGAGCCCGACCGCAAGCGCTGCCACCACCGCGCCGAAGAGTCCGCCCGCGATCGCCAAGCCGGCCTGTGTTGCCACCGGCTCCGAGGTCTGCAGGTTGATCGCCATCCTCGGCCAGTTGTTGCCAAGCGCCAGGGCTGCGAGCAGGAAAGAAATCAGCGCGACACCGTTGAGCGTGCGCCGGTCGTAGCGCCGGCGCAGCCAGAGGGTGGCCGCATTGACGAGCGCCGCCACTGCGACCACGCCGGCAAACCCGGCCAGGCCGAGCTTTGCAAACGTCATGCGGCTTTCGCGCTCGCGCTCGGTACGCTCCCATGATTCCGGAATGAAAACGAAATGGCCTGCGTTCACGACCTCGTCGCCGGCGATGACGACTTGCAAACGGGCCTCGCCGCCCGCGCCGACGTTGGTTGCAGGATCGGCAAACAGGAAGGCCCAGTCGCGGCGCGCCGGCTGCTGCTTTTGCTCGGCTCCGACAAGCTTCAGTGTCGAGGGGTCGCGTCCGAGTTGCTCGCGCACTGCGCGCTCGGCGATGGCCAATGCCGGCGCGCGCTCGAGCGAGGCGCCGGCGCGGCCTTCGGGCAACGCATGACGCATCTGGCGCACCTTGCCCGTTCCCTCCATGGTCACGCGCCATTCTTCGGCGCGCTCCGCGACATCGCCCGTGAAGCGCGCGAACCGCACCTCCCACAGCGGTGGCGCCAGCACATTGCCGATGAGGCCGACGTAGGCGTCGCGCCCTGCTTCGCGCCATACGAACTCATGCCAATCCCATTGCTGCGATTCCTCGCTGGCCACCCGGACCTTCGCGAAACGCTTCCAATCCGGCGCCAACCTTACGCCGCGCGACTGCAACGCCGATTCGGCGATGACGATCGCGTTCGCGCGCGACAGCGGCAACGGCGGCACATCGGCGTGGAAATCGCCGGTGAGCGCCCACCCGGCGAGGCCGGCGAGGCCGAGTGCCGGCAGTGCGCGATGAAATCCGATCATCCAGCGCGGCAGTGGCGCCTCGACGCTGTATTCGTCCGCACCTCGCGCTGGATGCGCTTCCGCGGCGCCCGCGGTTCGTTGCCATGCGCCATTGCGGAAGCGATCTGAAAGCGCATGCCACGCGCCGCCACGCACGCGTTGCACGAGCACCACGCCAAGGGGCACGCAGCCGGCGGCCACCACCAGTGCACGCTGCGCCCACGCGCCGGGCGCATCGACCAGAAAAAGGGGAATCGCAAACAGCGCGAGGTCGAAGAGCGCGTGCAGAAGAATCGTGGTGAGCAATCCAAAGCGCAGGAACAGGAGCGCCCAGACGAGCGAGGGCACGAACAGCTCGACCAGCCGCGAGTAGGCCGGAAAGCCCGGATAGTTCGCATGCGCCGCGCCGAAAACGAGCGCCTGCAGGACGGCGGCAATCGCGAGCGCCAGGCCGCGATGTCCGAAACGCGCTCCGATCAGCGCCGCCAATGACAGCGGCACGGCGCGAAAGACACACTCCTCCATGAAGCCTGCCTGGAGCGAGAGGGCGATGGGCGCCAGGGCCGGCACGGCGCTGCCCAGGATGTTGGGATCGGTCAGCGATTCGGAGGGTTGCCACCATCCCAGCCA
>JBDUCE010000094.1:0-7664 GCA_040003635.1 Betaproteobacteria bacterium | reverse complement strand
GATCGCCGTGATGCATCGCATCCTGGTGGAAGAGAAGCGCTGGATCTCGGAAGAACGGTTCCTGCACGCGCTCAACTACTGCATGCTGCTGCCGGGTCCGGAAGCGCAGCAGCTCGCCACCTACATCGGCTGGCTGTTGCACCGGACGTGGGGCGGTGTGGTCGCGGGCGCCTTATTCGTACTGCCGTCGCTCCTGGTGCTGATTGCCCTGGCGTGGGTGTACATGGCGTACGGCGACGTGCCGGCCATTGCGGGCGCGCTGTACGGTATCAAGCCTGCGGTGGTCGCAATCGTCGCCCATGCGGCGTGGCGCATCGGCTCGCGCGCATTGAGACATCCGCTGCTGTGGGCCATCGCCGGCGCGGCCTTCGTGGCCATTGCGCTGTTCGCGGTTGCGTTCCCCACGATCATCCTGAGCGCCGCGCTGATCGGAGGAATCGGCGCACGCTTGGCGCCCTCCGCATTCATGCCCATCGCCGCCCACGCCGGGCAAGGCAGCACCGGCGCCGGCGCGGTGATCGACGACGGCACCCCAACGCCGGCTCACGCCTGCTTCCGGTGGTCCAGGCTCGCTGCCGTCTTCCTGACCTGTCTCGCGCTGTGGGCCGTGGCGATCGGGGCGCTTGTCGCGCGCTACGGCGTCGCCGCGACGCTGCCGCAGATGGCCTGGTTCTTCAGCAAAGCCGCGCTCCTGACCTTCGGCGGCGCTTATGCGGTGCTGCCGTACGTCGTCCAAGGCGCGGTGGAGAACCATGGTTGGCTCAGCGCGACCCAGATGATCGACGGGCTCGCGCTGGGGGAAACGACCCCGGGACCGCTCATCATGGTGGTTGCATTCGTGGGCTTCGTAGGCGGCTGGGTGAAACAGGTCGCCGGACCCGAGGCGCTGGCGCTGGCGGGCGTTGCCGGCGCCTGCGTCGCAACATTCTTTACCTTCCTGCCCTCGTTCCTGTTCATTCTGGCGGGCGGCCCCTTGGTCGAGTCGACGCATGGCAGACTCGGCTTCACGGCTCCACTGGCAGGGATCACCGCCGCGGTGGTCGGCGTCATCATCAACCTGGCGGTGTTCTTCGGATCGCGGGTAATCTGGCCTGGTGGCTGGGCCTCCGGCGGGCTGCACGGCATCGATTTCGTTGCCGCGGGACTCGCGGTCGTTGCCGCACTCGCACTGTTTCGATTCCGCGTCGGCGTCATCCCGGTCATCCTGGCGTCGGCGATCGCCGGCTGGTCGCTGTCGATTGCCGGCGTCAGATGAGCGTCAAAGCTGTCCGCCCAGTAGCGACGCGGCGTGCTCGAGCAGCTTCTCGTGCAACGGGCGGTTCTGCCATTCTTCCAGCGTGATCCGCCGCGAATGGCGGAGGTCCTGCGCGAACACCTCGATCTGCCGAGCCGCGAACGCGGGGTCGAACACGTTGAGGTTGGCCTCGTCGTTGAGCTGGAAGGAACGCTGGTCGAAATTGGTGGACCCGACCGAGACCAGCAGCGAATCGACGACCAGCACCTTGCAATGGAACATGGTGGGCTGGTATTCGGAAATCTCGGCACCAGCGGCCAGCAGTTTTCCCCACCGCGCCCGTGAAGCCTTGCGGACCACTTCGGTATCGATGTCACCGCCGGGCGTGATGATCTGCACCTTGACCCCGCGGCGCAGCGCCGCGACCAATGCATCGATGACCAGGTCGTCCGGCACGAAGTAAGCGCTCGACAGATGAATCGTGCGCTCGGCCGCGGTGATGGCGAGGAGATACATGAGATGCATGCTTTCGCTGCCACCGTTGGGTGAGCTGCTGAACATCTGGGCGGCGCTGCCGGCAGCCGGCTCCAGCGGCGGGAAGTAGTCCGCGCCGTGGATGACCGTGCCGGTGGCCTTGGTCCAGTTGTCCATGAACACCGCCTGCATCTGCGCCACTACGGGCCCTTCCACCCGGAAGTGCGAATCGCGCCAATGATCCGCGTCCTGCCCATGGCCATTCCACTTGTCGGCAATGCCAACGCCTCCGGTGTAGCCGATGCGGCCGTCGACCACCAGGAGCTTGCGGTGGTCGCGGTCGTTGAGCCGCGCGAGGCTGTACCAGCGCGGCTCGTGAAAGCGCTTCACTTCGACCCCGCTCTTTTCCATCGCCTCCAGGAGATCGCCGTCCATCTTGCTGCTGCCGAGCCAATCGAGGAGCACATGGACCTTCACTCCCGAGCGCGCGCGCTCGGTGAGCGCATCGGCAAAGGCGCGGCCGATGTCGCCGGACCAGTAAATGTAGGTTTCGAAGGTGATCGTGCTGCGCGCATTGCGGATGGCGCCAAGCATGTCGGGAAAGATTTCATCCCCGTTGCGCAACACGCCCACCTGATTGCCTTCGATGATCTGCGGACCGAGCAGCACGCCCATCGCGCGCCGGAACTGCGGGTCGCCGGTGCCGTACAGACGAGGCACCTTGGTGTCGATCTGCTTCTCGCCCGGGATGAGGTTGACGAACACGAAGGTGACGGCGAGCGTCACCGCAAACGTTATGGCCACCGCCGCCAATGTCGACCAACGGCTGCCGTTAGCCACGCTGGCATTCCTCTGTGTCCAAAACCATTATCTGCCTTTCAGGGTTGATTCGCGTTGAGAGCATTGTCCGGCCCGCGGGGAGGTGAGCGCCGAGGACAGCGTGCCCACGCGGTGCATCGAAACGTTCCCTCCACAAGTACGCCAACTCATTCGGATCCCTTCCTGTCCATCAACGAAGCCCGGTGAAATCCGCACCGGCCTCTTCGATCTAGCGCCGGATGGCCCCCAGCACTCCGCGAACCTCGCGCACCAGGTCCAACGCGCGCTGCAGTAGATCGAGGCTTCTTACCTCGAGCGTGAACGCCATCCGGGTCTGCATGTTGCGCGTGAGTGTATTCGCCGCAGTGACGTTGATGCGCTCGCGCGACAAGACTTCGGTGACGTCGCGCAGCAGCCCCTGCCGATCGGTGGCTTCGATAACCACGTCCACGGGAAAGACCTCATCGCGCGCTTCACCCCAGTCGGCGGTGATCAGCCGCTCCGGCTCCCGCAGCCGCAGTCTCGCTACATTGCTGCAGCGCTGCCGGTGAATGGTCACGCCCTTGCCGCGGGTGACGAAGCCGACGATGGCGTCGGGCGGCGCCGGCTTGCAGCAGCGCGCCAGTGCCGTCATCAACCGATCGACGCCGACTACCAGGATGCCCTTGCCCGCCCCCGCGGCCCTGCTCTCGCGCGTGGGCACGACATCGGGAATTGCCGCAGCAGGCTCCTCGCCGGGTGTCGCCACGACGCGGATGGCAAGCTGGATCTGCCGCGCATTGATCTCCTCGCGCCCGGCCGCCGCAAAGAGCTCCTCGGCACGGACAAATCCTGCCCGAACCGCGACTGCATCGAGATTGAGCGCGGTGGCGCCGGCGCGTTGCAACTCGCGCTCGATCACGGCGCGTCCGTGGGCCACGGTTTCGTCGTGTTGCTGCGCCTTGAACCATTGCCGCACCTTGGCACGGGCGCGGTGGCTTTGCACGTAGCCGAGCTCGGGGTTCAGCCAGTCGCGCGAGGGACCGCCCTGCTTTACCGTGACGATCTCGACCTGCTGGCCGTTGTCGAGCGGGGTGTTGAGCGGCACCATCGCGTCGTTCACGCGGGCACCCCGGCAGCGATGGCCGAGACTGGTATGGACCGCGTAGGCAAAGTCCACCGGTGTCGCTCCGCGCGGAAGGTCCATCACCTTGCCCTGCGGCGTCAGAACGTAGATGGTGTCGGTAAAGAGGCTGCTCTTGAAAGCGGTCAGCCATTCCGACGCGTCGGCCACCGCGTCCTTCCAGTCGAGCACCTGCCGCAGCCACGCAATCCGGTCCTCGAAGGCGGGATCGCGACGCCCCGTGCGATGTCCCGACTCCTTGTACCGCCAATGCGCCGCCACGCCGAACTCGGAGTGCTGGTGCATGTCGAGCGTTCGAATCTGCACCTCGAGCGGCTTGCCTTCCGGACCGATCACCGCGGTGTGCAGGGAGCGATAGTCATTGGCCTTGGGCTTGGCGATGTAATCGTCGAATTCACCGGGCAATGGGGTCCACAGGTTGTGCACGATCCCCAACGCTGCGTAGCAATCCTTGACGTCGTCGACCACGATGCGCACCGCGCGGATGTCGTAGAGCGCCTCCATTCCGGCCTGCTTGCGGCGCATCTTGTTCCAGATGCTGTAGATGTGCTTCGGACGGCCCGTCACCGCTGCCCGCATGCCTGCCCGCGCCAGCTCGCGCGTAATCGTTGCTACCAGCCCTTCGATGTAGTGCTGGCGATCGAGCCGGCGTTCATCGAGCTGCTGCGCGATCGATTGGTACGCCTGGGGCTCGAGCGCCCGCAGCGACAGATCCTCGAGCTCCCACTTGAGCTGCCAGACGCCGAGGCGATTGGCGAGCGGGGCGAAGAGGTCGAGCACTTCCCGCGCGGCGGCCTCGCGCCTTGGCTGTTCACCGGTGACGAGGTAGCGCAGCGCCTGGGTGCGCTCGGCAAGCTTGATCAACACGACCCGGATGTCTTCCACCATCGAGAGCAGCATCTTGCGCAGGCGCTCGGCCTGTGCAGCGCGCTCTTCCGCGTCGCCGGCGAGCGGAGCTGCGCGAATCTCGTCCATGCGGGCAACGCCCTGCACCAGCGCGGCGGCCTCGACTCCGAAACGGGCTGCGACCTCTTCCGCGTCGAAGGCGTGGGCGCCGGAAAGGCCCATGAGCAGGGCCGCCTTGACGCTGGCGGCATCGAGCTTCAGCCCCGCAAGTATGGTGGCGGTGCCGACCGCGCGATCCACCAACGGTTCGCCATCGCGACCCACAGTGTCCAGGCAGCGCTCGCGCGCATAGGCGAACGCGTCTTCGAGTCCGGCGATGTCCTCGTCCGGATAAATGCCCTGTAACGCGTCCAGCCACGCGGCAATCGCCTGCGGTGCCGAGGTTTGGGGACGGGTGTGAAGAACGGCGACCATCGCAAAGTAGGTGGGCACCGCCGGTGATGCGGGCGAGGCGTGGGGCGCATCGAGCGTCCGGCGCGCGTGCCGGAGTGCGCTGCCGATTATACGCAGCGGCGCCGGCACAAGCGACTTGCGCCCCGGTTTGCCCCGGGTAGCGGGACGGTCAGCCGGTGGCGGCCGTTACCGCGTCGGCGAGCGCCCGGGCCTGTCGATCGGCGACCCCGGGCTCGCGCGCTTCGACCATCACCCTCAGCACGGGCTCGGTGCCCGAGGAACGCAACAACACCCGCCCGGCATGCCCGAGCTCGGCAACGGTCCTGGCCTGCGCGGCGCGGATCTCGGGGTTGCCATCCCAGTCGTAGCCGCGCGGTACCCGCACATTGATGAGACGCTGCGGGAAGAGCTGCACGTCGCGGGTCAGCTCCTCCAGCGTGCGGCCCTGCTCCACCAGCGCCCGCAACACCGCCAGCGCGGCAATGATCGCGTCGCCGGTGGTGTGCTTGTCGAGGCACAGCAAATGGCCCGAATTCTCACCGCCGAGCTGCCAACCCTTGGCCAGCATGCGCTCGAGCACGTAGCGGTCGCCGACCGCCGCGCGCTCGAGCGGAACGTCCTGGCGCGAGAGCGCCTGCTCGAAGCCGAGATTGGTCATCAGCGTGCCCACGACGCCGCCATTCAACGCACCGCGACGGCGGTAATCCATCGCGATGACATAAAGAAGCTCATCGCCGTCGTAAATCCGGCCGGTGCGATCGACCATCACCAGGCGATCGCCGTCGCCGTCGAGCGCGATGCCGAGATCCGCGCGGTGCTCCGCCACGGCCGCGGCCAGGTGCGCGGGATGCGTGGCGCCGACCTTGTCATTGATATTGGTTCCGTTCGGCTCCGAACCGATGGCGATGACATCGGCCCCGAGCTCGTGAAATACCGGCGGCGCCACGTGATAACCCGCCCCGTGCGCGCAGTCGACCACGATGCGCCAGCCTTTGAGATCGAGCTCGCCCGGAAACGTGCTCTTGCAGAATTCGATGTACCGACCCGCGGCATCCGCCACGCGCCGGGCCTTGCCAAGCTCCGCAGAGGTCACGCACGCGAGCGGCTCGTTCATTCCGTTCTCGATCGCATGCTCCACCGCGTCGGGCAGCTTGGTGCCGGTGCCGGAAAAAAACTTGATGCCGTTGTCGTCGAACGGATTGTGCGATGCGCTGATCACCACTCCAGCCGTGAGGCGCAGCGCGCGGGTGAGATAGGCAACGGCGGGAGACGGCAGCGGTCCCGAAAGATAAACGTCGACACCGGCGGCGGAAAACCCGGCCTCGAGGGCGGCTTCGAGCAGGTACCCGGAGATGCGTGTGTCCTTGCCGATCACTACTGCGGGGCGCTCACCCGCGCGCGCGTTCGCGCCGCCCAGAACCCGGCCGGCAGCCCAGCCGAGCTTGAGCACGAGCTCCGGGGTAATGGGCGGCTCTCCCACTCGTCCGCGTACGCCGTCGGTGCCGAAGTATTGTCGTTTCATGGAATGGGTGAATTCAGGTGGGCGATGCGTGCACGAAAAAGCAAGGATGCCACGGCGAGCGGTCGCTTGCCACGCCGCAAGTCATCTACGCGACGCCGTTCGCGTGGTGCGTCACGAAATCGCGCAGCAAGTGATTCGAAGAAGCGC
The DNA here is from genome assembly GCA_040003635.1 of Betaproteobacteria bacterium. GTDB lineage: Bacteria > Pseudomonadota > Gammaproteobacteria > Burkholderiales > Casimicrobiaceae > CAIWHR01. The sequence goes on along the minus strand of JBDUCE010000094.1, from coordinate 1,046 downwards.
GCATATTGTCCCTTCAGGCCGCCTCGTCGACCGCAGTCCAGACCTTGAGTGCGTCGACGGTCTCGCGTACGTCGTGCACACGCAACAATCGCGCCCCCCGCGCCACGGCGGCCAGTGCGGCGGCGAGACTCGCCGCCAGGCGCTCATCGACAGGACGCCCCGTCAGCTCGCCCAGGGACGACTTGCGGGAGACGCCGATCATCACCGGATATCCGGTGGCGGTAAGCGCAGGCAGTGCGCGCACCAGCGAGAGGTTGTGGGCCAATTGCTTACCGAAACCATACCCCGGGTCGACCACGATGCGGTTGCGCGCGATTCCGGCGGCGCGGCAGGCGTTGGCCTGGATGACCAGGAAGTCGCGCACTTCAGCGATCACATCCTGATACGCCGGTGCCAGCTGCATCGAGCGCGGGTCGCCCTGCATGTGCATGAGACAGACTCCGACGCCGCTTGCGGCCACCGCGTCCAGCGCGGCTGGGGCCGCTAGCGCATTGACGTCGTTGATCATGGCCGCGCCAGCCTCGATGGCGGCACGCATCACGACGGGCTTGCGCGTATCCACCGACACTGCGATGCCCGCCGCCGCGAGCGCTTCCACCAGAGGCACCACACGCGCGAGCTCATCGGCCTCGGCCACCGGCTCGGCACCGGGGCGGGTCGACTCGCCGCCGATGTCGATGATGTCGGCGCCATCGAGAATCATCCGCTTGGCGTGGGCGAGGCCGCGGCCGTGGTTGAAATATCGCCCGCCGTCGGAAAACGAGTTGGGCGTGACATTGAGAATGCCGATCACCCGCGGCCGCGTCAGATCGAAGGTGAAGCGTCCGCAATGAAGAACCGGGCCGGGTATGGAATCAGCCATCGTAACTCTCGAGGATGCGCAAGGCATGACACGCTCGGTCATTCCCGCGAACACAGGAATCCATCTTCACGGCCCAGACCCAAGGTATGACAAGCACGCCATGACAAGCCCCGGCTCGTCATTCCCGCGAACGCGTCGCGAACGCGGGAATCCATCTTCATCGCCCAAAATGGATCCCCGCGTT
>JBDUCE010000093.1:0-7731 GCA_040003635.1 Betaproteobacteria bacterium | reverse complement strand
AGTTCTGCCACGCGGAGAGCCGGCCGAAGACGCGCGTCTCCATGGTTTCGGTGACGCCGAAGCGCAGATTGGCCTCCATGCCGGTCAGTGCGTCGGGCGACATGCTCGCCCGCTCTTCCAGCACGATGCGGATCTCATCGTTCCAATCGATATCGTCGAGCGCCACGGTGATAAGACCCAATGCCGAAGCGTCCTTGGCCCACAGCTTGCGGCCGATGGCAGCGCGGACGTTCGCGATCGGGTCTGGTTCCCGGTAAAAGCGAGCGTCGATTCGCGACAGGTTATCCACGCGCGGATAAGTCCCGAAGTTGAGCACCGACAGCGCCAGTTGCGGCGCCGCGGCCGGTTGGTCCGGCAAATCCAGCATGTAGGTGCGGTCGGCCGCCAACGCCAACTCGAGCAATGTGCCGGCGAAGCACGACCCTGATTCCACAAGGGCGATCAAGGTGCGCGAGCTGACATCGAGCCTGGCGAACGTTCGCCGCAACAGGCCGATGGTTTCGCGCACGAACCAGTGCTCCCCGAGCCCGGCGAGCGTGGCATCGACCGCGAGCACGCCCTCGGCGTCACCGGCGGTCTTCAGGAGCCAGGTCCCGACGTCAAGGTGGTTGGTGCGAAGCATCAGGATCGCATCGTCGAGCTCGCGGCCCATTTGCAGGGGCCACCAGTCGGCACCCAGCGCCAGGATTGCGGCAATGTCGGCGGGCTGTGGGTTCGCCGGCGCGTTCACCGTGAGCGTCGCCTGGCGCGCGTCGCTGTCGATCGCCACGTCGACAAACCCATAGTGATATCCGTTGTCCGCGACGGCGCGCTCGAGCGGCGTCAGGGTGACGCCTTTCGCGTCCTGCGGCCGATCGCTTTGCGTGGCGAGCTCCAACGCGCGGCGCTGGACGTAAGCGGCGAACTCGCTGGGCTTCACGACCGCGTCGACCAATCGCCACTCCTTGGCCCGCTGTCCGCGGACACCTTCCGTGGTGGTGCAAAAGACATCGGCGAGGTCGTGCCGTACCTTGCGCTTGTCGGTGATGCGCGTGAGCCCACCCGTCCCGGGGAGCACCCCCAAAAGCGGAACCTCGGGCAGGCTGACGGCGGACGAACTGTCGTCGATCAGCACGATTTCGTCGCAGGCCAGCGCGACTTCGTAGCCCCCTCCCGCCGTCGTGCCGTTGCAGGCCGCGATGAATTTGAGGCCGGAGTGCCGGCTCGAATCCTCGAGCCCATTGCGCGTCTCATTGGTGAACTTGCAGAAGTTGACCTTCCACGCGTGCGACGACGTGCCGAGCATGAAGATGTTGGCGCCGGAGCAGAAGATGCGGTCCCTGGCGCTCGTCAACACCACGGTGCGCACCTCCGGGTGTTCGAACCGGATGCGCTGGATCGCGTCATAGAGCTCGATGTCGACGCCGAGATCGTACGAGTTCAGCTTGAGTTTGTAGCCCGGGCGAATGCCGGCGTCCTCATCGATATCGATCCTCAACGTCGCGATGGGGCCGTCGTAGCTCACCTTGTAGTGCTTGTAACGATCGGGATGCGTCTGGTAGTCGACTTTCTGGGAAGTCGTCGCGTCGGCCTTTGCGACTGCGGGCTCCATCGTGCTCTCCTCTTGATGCATTCGGTGGGTTCGGCCCGCGCCATTACGGCGCCTCACAGGTTCGCAAGATTGTCCTCGGTGAGGTAGTGAACGTGCGACCTTGGGCCGGCCACACCTGACATCTTGCCAGATCACGCCCACGGCTGTGAAAACAGGGGCCGTCGGAGGCGAATCAGGCGAGCATTCGTGCGGCCTGAATACGCCGGATACGCCCGGCGTTGGCGGCCGTGGCTTGGGCGCCCAGGGCGGCTCAAGCAGCTACAACCCGGCCGGACTCTAGCGGGCCAGCAACCAATACAGCAGCAACAGATTGACCACCGTAACGATAATGGCAATTCCGCGCCAAAGGGCGACCGGATCCCGGTCGACCAGCGGCAGCGGTGGTGGCGCGCTGACGGGACGGGCCGCGCCGCGCTCCAATGCGAGCATGAACTCCTCCGCGGTTTCGAAGCGCTGCGCCGGCTCTCGCGCGATGGCCTTGATCAGCGCATTCTCGAACCATCGTGGAGTGTCCGGCCGATAGCGCGACGGCGGCACCGGCTCTCCGAAGCGCGGCCGCTGGAACGGCTCTATCTCGCCATACGGGTATTTGCGAGTCAGCAGGTGATAGAGCGTTACTCCGACCGCGTAGAGATCGCTTTGTCGACTCGCCCGCGCCCCGGTGTAGTGCTCGGGAGCGAGGAAGGTCGGCGTGCCTGCCAGCGTGGCTGGAAGCGCACTGCGCTGGTCCTCGGATTGAGCGATGCCGAGATCCAGGATACGCAACTCGCCATCATCTCCCATGTGAATATTCGCCGGTTTCAGGTCGCGGTGCAGGATCGAGCGCCGATGCAACGCGCCGACGCCACGCACGAGTTGCGTGCCAAGCCGCACGACGTCCGGAACGGAGAAGTGGCGATCAGCGGCGAGTTGTTGTTGGAGCGTCGCGCCGTCGTGCCAGCTCATCACGTAGTAAAGATGCGCCCGTCGAACCGGAGGAAGGGGAATGTACTGGGCGAAGTAGCGTGCGTTGAGCCGCCGCGCCAGCCACTCCTCGTGCCCGAACGCGGCGCGCTCGTCAGGGTCATCAGCCACCTGCGGATCAAGTGTCTTGAGGACAAAGACCCCGCCGCTCGCGTCGTCGCGCACCTTGTAGAGCAACGTTGCGCGCGATCGATGCAACACCTCGAGCACGTGAAATCCGTCGATCGCGGCGCCGGGTTTGAGAGGTGGCAGGGCTGGCAGCGAATTGAGCGCCTGGGCCGCATCGCGCGGGTCGAGCGCAGGCAGAGCGTCGACGCGCACCACGGCCGCGCTGAGATTATCCTGTGACCCCTTGGCGAGCGCCGCCTCGCAAAGGGCCTGGGCCGAATGCTCGGGATCGGCGCCGGCGCGCGTTACCGCCGCAATCATCGCGTCGCGTAGCGGCTCCCAGACGCCATCGGTGGCAAGGACAAAGACATCCCCCTCCTCCAATTCCCCATCACCGTAGTCGATGGCAAGCTTGGCATCGAGCCCGATTGCCCGTGTCAGCACGTGCCGCATATCGGGCCGGTCCCACACGTGGTCGGTGGTAAGACGGGTCAGCTCTCCCTGCCGCAACAGGTATGCCCGCGAGTCGCCAATATGCGCGAACCAGTAGCGACGCCTTCGCAGCACCAGCGCCGTGAGCGTTGTTGCCATGCCCTCGAGCTCGGGACGTGCACTGCCTTGCGCGAGCAGCCACCGATTGATGGCGTTGGCGACACGATCGATCGCAACCGGCACGTCCCAGGTGTCGGGCGTCGCGTAATAGTCGGAGAGAAGCCCCCGCACCGTATATTCCGATGCTTCACGCCCGCCACCATTGCCGGACACACCGTCGGCAACGGCAATCAGCATCCCTTTGGCAACGAGATCTTCCGCGGCGGGCGTGACCATCCCCACGAAATCCTCGTTGCGCTCGCGCTTGCCCGCGAGCGTGCAATAGCCTGCAGAAATCCGAAGCATCGGGTAGCGATCGGGCGACGACCGTCGCGAGGAGAGATGCGGGCACCAGCGTCAGCCCGTGAGGGGCGTACGCCGAACACCCTTGCCAGCGCTACACCCTGGCCGCCGTCATATGCGCGGCGCCCCAGGTCGTGCGCCAACGCGTCTTTACCGCGGTGAGGCCGATCAGGGCAAACAACGCAAGGGCGGCGAAGATCAGAAACCCGGCCTGATAGCTGCCGGTAAGCTGCTTCGAGTAGCCCAGGCTCGACGCAAGATAGAACCCGCCTACGCCGCCGGCCATGCCCACCATGCCGGTCATCACGCCGATTTCCTTGCGGAAACGTTGCGGCACGAGCTGGAACACGGCGCCGTTGCCCATGCCCAGTGCGACCATGGCGAGCACGAACACTCCGAGCGCCATCCAGTCCTTGGGCAGGCCGAAGCTGACGAGCAGCAGGAACGCGGCGGCCAGAACATACATCACCGTCAGGGATTTGATGCCGCCGATGCGATCGGCGACGGCCCCGCCCAATGGTCGCACCATCGATCCGGCGAAAACGCACGCCGCGGTGAAATAGCCGGCGGTCACCGCGGGCAGCCCGTACTGCGTGTTGAAATAGATGGTCAGCGAGGATGCCAGCCCGACAAAACCGCCAAACGTTACGCTATAGAAGAACATGAACCACCAGGCGTCCTTGTCCTTGAGCACCTTGAGATAGTCCGAGAGCGGTTTTGCTGGTGGACAGTCGGGGCTGTCCTTGGCGAGAACGAGATAGAGGGCGAGCGTGATCGCCAGCGGGATCACCGCGAGACCGAACACGTTGGACCAGCCGAAAGCGAGTCCCAGGGACGGCGCGAGCAACGACGCGAACACCGTTCCCGAGTTGCCAGCCCCGGCGATACCCAGCGCGGTCCCCTGGTGCTCCGGCGGATACCAGCGCGAAGCGAGCGGCAGGGCCACGGCGAAAGAGGCGCCCGCAACGCCGAGAAAGATGCCGATGGCCAGCACCTGTTCGTAGGTCCTGACGCCGAAATACCACGCGCAGACGAGCGCGGCGATAACAACCAGTTGTCCAATCGTGCCGGCGAGCTTCGGCTTGAGATGGTCGACCATGATGCCCATCACGATGCGCAACAGCGCTCCCGCCAGCACCGGCGTGGCGACCATCAGGCCTTTTTGCGCGGCGTTCAATCCAAGATCCTTGGCAATCTGCACGCCCAGCGGGCCGAGCATCACCCACACCATGAAACTTAGATCGAAATACAGGAACGCGGCGAATAACGTGCCTCTATTGCCCGCATTCCAGAATGAAGTTTGCATGGTCGAGTGCCTTCGTCTCGGGAAATGTGTTGCTTCGCAGCAAGCGCCATGCCATCGCTGGTGCACCGGGTGATTCTCCGGCGTAGGGATTGCCTTTCAGAAACCCTCATGTCGAAAGATCACGATATCCCCGTTGCATCTTGGTGCGGCGCAGCCTTTTTGTGCGCGATATTGGTGCCGTGCAACATCATCGCGCCGATCGCGGCGCGCACTGCAACGACATTCGTGCGCTTTTCCCCAATGACTCAAGGTGTTCCGATTTGCGGCACTGCTCTTGCTAACAACTAAGTAACGACTGTTGACGGAGCAACTATTGCGCAAGCTCAAGCTCGTAATGATCGGTAACGGCATGGCGGGCGTGCGTACGCTCGAGGAACTGCTCAAGCTCGCACCGGACGTCTATGACATCACGGTCTTCGGCGCCGAACCCCATCCCAACTACAACCGGATCCTGCTGTCGCCGGTGCTTTCCGGTGAGCAGACCGTCGACCAGATCATCCTGAATGGCAGCGACTGGTACGCGTCGCACGGGATAACGCTGCACCTTGGGAAGCGAGTCACGAGGATCGATCGCGTACGCCGTGAAGTGATCGCCGATGGCGGTACGGTGGCGGCTTACGATCGGCTGCTGCTTGCCACGGGCTCGAGCCCGATCATCCTGCCGGTTCCCGGCCACGACCTCCCCGGGGTGATCACCTACCGCGACATCGCGGATACCGACGCGATGATCGACGCGGCCCAACGTTACGAGCACGCAGTTGTCATCGGCGGAGGCCTCCTGGGACTGGAGGCGGCGAACGGCCTCAAGGCGCGGGGAATGAACGTCACGGTCGTGCACCTGATGCCGTGGCTGATGGAGCGCCAGCTCGATCGCACGGCGAGCAAGCTGCTGCAACAATCACTGGAGGTGAAAGGGCTTGAATTCCGGCTCGAGGCGAAAACCGAAGCCCTGCTCGCAGGTGAAAGCGGCCGCGTCGCCGCGGTCCGGCTCGCGAGCGGCGAGAACCTCGCCGCCAACATCGTGGTGATGGCGGTAGGCATTCGTCCGAATACCCTGCTCGCCCAGGAGGCCGGGCTACACTGCGACCGCGGCATTGTCGTCAACGACACGCTGCAGACCTACGACCCGCGCGTCTACGCCATCGGCGAATGCGTGAGCCACCGTCGCGCCACCTACGGCCTGGTGGCGCCGCTGTTCGAAATGGCGAAGGTTTGTGCCAATCACCTCGCACAACTCGGCATCGGCCGCTACATCGGCTCGCAGACCTCGACCAAGCTCAAGGTCACCGGCATCGACGTTTTCTCGGCCGGCGATTTCACGGGTGGCCCCGATACCGAGGAAATCGTCCTGTCCGATCCGGCCAACGGCGTGTACAAGAAACTGGTGCTTAAAGACGACAAGCTGATCGGCAGCGTGCTCTACGGCGACACGGTCGACGGCGCGTGGTACTTCAAGCTGCTGCGCGAAGGCCGCAGCGTCGCGGAAATTCGCGACCGCCTCATGTTCGGCGAATCGAATCTTGGCGATACCGGCCACGAGGGCAAGAGCAAGGCGATGCTGCTCCCCGACGATGCCGAGATCTGCGGCTGCAACGGTGTCTGCAAGGGGAAGATCGTTGCAGCGATCAAGGAAAAAAACCTGTTCACGCTGGAAGACGTGCGCAAGCATACCAAGGCCTCATCGTCCTGCGGCTCCTGCACCGGCCTCGTCGAGCAGCTGCTGATGGCGATCGCCGGCGGCGACTATTCGGCCACCCCAGCGCAAAAATCGATGTGCGGCTGCACCGAGCGCACGCACCAGGAAGCGCGCGATGCGATCCGCCAGCATCACCTCCTGTCGATTCCCGACGCCATGGCGTTTCTCGAATGGCAAACGCCGAACGGTTGTGCGAGCTGCCGTCCCGCGCTCAACTACTATCTCCTTTCGACGTGGCCGAAAGAAGCGCGGGACGATCCGCAATCGCGCTTCATCAACGAGCGCGCGCACGCCAACATCCAGAAGGACGGCACGTTCTCGGTCGTGCCGCGGATGTGGGGCGGCGAAACGACGGCCTCTGATTTGCGGCGCATCGCCGACGTCGTCGACAAATACAGGATACCCACCGTCAAAGTCACCGGCGGCCAGCGCATCGACCTGCTCGGCGTGAAAAAGCAGGACTTGCCGGCCGTCTGGCGCGACCTCGACATGCCCTCGGGCCACGCTTACGCCAAGGCATTGCGTACGGTCAAGACCTGCGTCGGGTCGGAATGGTGTCGCTTCGGCACCCAGGATTCGACCCAAATGGGCAAGGATCTCGAGCGTGCGCTATGGCGCATGTACGCACCGCACAAGGTCAAGCTCGCGGTCTCCGGCTGTCCACGCAATTGCGCCGAGTCTGGCATCAAGGACGTCGGCGTCATCGGTGTCGATTCCGGGTGGGAAATCTACGTCGGCGGCAACGGCGGCATCAAGACCGAGGTCGCGCAATTCCTCATCAAGGTGAAGACCTCGGCGGAGGTGCTGGAGTACGCGGGCGCGTTCTTGCAGCTCTATCGCGAGGAAGGCTGGTATCTCGAGCGCACCGTCCATTACCTGGCGCGCGTCGGACTGGAGCACGTGAGGGCGAAAGTGCTGAACGACGCCGCCGGCCGCAAGGCGCTGTGGGAACGGCTGCAGTTCACCGTCGATGGTGAACCGGACCCGTGGCACGAACCCGAGCGCGCGCACATCGACGCACGGCAGTTTATCCCGATCGTCCCGGTCGATCCGCCTCGTGCCGCGCCGGCCGAGGCCTTGGCATGACGACGACCGTGGCCGGTCTTGCCCCGGTGCATGGTTTCGTGGCCGTTTGCGAACTGGACGACATCCCGCTCCTGGGCGCCCGCGTGA
>JBDUCE010000092.1:0-7832 GCA_040003635.1 Betaproteobacteria bacterium | reverse complement strand
AACTCAAGGGACGCAGTCGTGAAGTTACCGGCTCCCTCGACAAGATCCTGAAGGGGCCAAGGAGGCGACCTGCTGGTTCAGAAGCCAACCGAATTCGAGCTTGCGACCAACATGACCTTCGCAAGCTCTGATCGACAAATGATCCGGTCGCCCGCGACAACGGCCCCACGCCCTCGGGTGTGCCGGTGCAGGGATGGGTTCAGCCGCGGGACTCGAAGACCCCGAGCTTGCGGTGCAACGGCGCCTCGTCGGCAATGAAGAGGAAAGCCGGGGCCATGGACGACAGGTTGCGCAGGCTTACCGCGGTGTAACCGGGAGCGCAGCAGGTGTCGGCCTCGGCCAGCGCAAAACGCTGGTTCTCGACGCTCACTTCGACACCGCCTTCGATCAGGTGGAACACCGCCGCCGGCGAGCGTGCCGGCAGCGGCAGGGTCTGGCCGGGACGCAGCATCAACGCGTAATACCCCAGGATGTTCTGCACGTCGGCGCCGGTCTCGGGGTTGACGTAGGTCACCTGCACCGCGTCCTGCTCCGGCTGGTCGGCGGCCAGTGCCTCCAGTGCGGCGCGCGCTTCCACCCACGGGTAGCGCAACATCGGATAGGCCTTGTCCTGCCGCGCGAACAGTGCCGTAGGAACGACGCCGCCGCGGGCATAGGTCTTGTCGCCACGACCGGGCTTGATGGACTGGCGCTCGCCGTCGATGTGGTAGGACGCTTCCATGTAATAAATCAGCGGCAAATCCAGAACGTCCAGCCACACGACCGGCGCATCGCCGTCATGGCCGTGTTCGTGCCACAGGCCGGTGGGCGTGAGGATGAGATCGCCGCGACTCATCGGGCACTTCTCGCCGTCGACCGTCGTGTACGCACCTTCGCCTTCGACGATCACCCGCACGGCGTTGGGCGTGTGGCGATGAGCCGGCGCCCACTCTCCGGGCAGCAACAGTTGCATGCCGAGGTATATCGCCGCACTCGCCTGCATGTTCTCGAGCCCATGGCCGGGATTGGCGAGCACCAGTACCCGCCGTTCGGCCCTTTCGATCGGGGTGAGCTCGCCGGCTCGGAGTAGCAGCGGGCGCAGCGCTTGGTACGACCAGTGGGTGGCGCGGGTCTTCGGCCGCGGTTTTTCCGGCGGCAGCACGGCGCGCAGGTTCGGCCATAGCGGCACCAGGTTCTGCCGGATCAATGCGTCGCGATAGTCCTGCGGCAAATCTTCCAGGCGAGCCAGTGTGTCAGGACGACCTTGATCCTTCATGTCGCGTTTCCTTGTGAGGTAAGAGCTGACGCCCATGAGTCCTTAAGGTCAGGCAGTTCCCGACGCGCCAGCCATAGAGCCATTCGAGTAGGTCATAGTAACGCTCGGGCGTGGATCACGAATCGCACGTCGACCCGATCCTGCACCTGAAGGGCGCCGCCGAGGATGGAAAAGGGAGCAATTCCGAAACTGGTTTGTTCCAACGCCACCCCGCCGCTCACGGTCAACTGATCGGCGGTCTGCTCGATCTTCACCGGAATACGCGCCGCGCGAGTGATGCCGTTCAGCGTGATGGAGGCATTCAACCAGGAGCCGGCTGCATCGGCGTCCACGCTCGCCACCGAGATGACGGCGAACGGGTGCTGCTCAACGTGGAATCGCCGAAGCATGTTCTCGCGGGTGCCGGCAATTGCGGCATCGGGCGGCTGCGTGGCGAATCCCGCCTCAACGCGCAATTCGGGCTCGTCAACGACCAGCTCGCCGAGTGGAATAAACAGATCGGCCCGGGCATCGCCGGGCGCGACATATCCGCGGACATGGTGACTCGCGATGACATGATCGTGCCCCAGGTAGGCCAGTGAACCATCCCGGCGTATTTCGATGACCACAAGCGAACGGGAGGGCTCGATGTGGAAGACTGGGTGGCGAGGGTCCGCGGACCGCTGGTAGAAATTGTCGGGGAACCCCGCGGGGCGTTGTTCTTCGCTGCCGGGCGACCGGGGAGCCTGCACCGCACAGGCGGCCAGCAACACGGCCACGACGGTCGCGACGACGACCGTGCGCATGTCAGCCCTCGTGTCCGGTGTCAGGTCCACGAATGAAGCTTACCGGCGCCGAGTGAGGGCGATCGGGGACGCCTGGGCGAAGGCCGCTTCGAATTCGCGTTCACGGTTCACGCGCACGTTCAATATTGCGACTTCCAGGATCATCGGTGGCTCCTCCGCGGCCCGCGGCTGTTTATCGGGCACATCACGAGTTTGGATTCCCGCTCAGGGCCTGGCCACATAAAAGTAATACGCGGCACCATACGGCACTCGAGTCTCTTTGCCCGCTTGCGCTTGGCCACAACCGTCCACAGGCGCCTTGCCGCCGACCGTCCGTACGCGCTGGACGCTTACCGTGCGGCCAAGGACGCCAATGCCAGAAGTCGATTTGGCGCTTAGCAACAACCAGGGGATCGCGTTGACATCCGGGCCGTCGTCCCGCGCTTTGATCTCGCCGACCGCTTTGCTTCCATCATTCCCCTCCCAGGTCGGACCCGCATAGTGCTTGCCGATTTTCCTGCCCGCCGCGTCGAACAGGTCAGCTTCCGGTGCTCGGAAGACCCACTCGAAGCGTGCCGGGTCGTCCTTACCGGGCTTGCAGTCATAAATCTGCACCCCGGTAGCGCGCGTCTCGAGCAATAACATCTGCGTCGCCGGGACCCTGAGGTTGTCGGGGACCAGTGGAGTCGTTTCAACCTCAGGCGTTGCGCAACCGGCAAGCAGCGCTGCAAGCGATGCTCCTCCAACTACGGTAACACTTCGCGTTTTCATATGCAGAGCCCTCTTCGATATTACCCATTTCGGAGTTGATCGTCGCATTCGAACCGCCGGGGCGTTGCCGCTCCCGGCGCAGTCGCTTCGCAACGCGATCTTTCGATCCGATGTCGCTACCGCAGCACCGTGCCGTTGGCGATCCATCGGCCGGCGCCAACCCGAATCAGAAACGCGGTGTCGGACTCGCTCGTGCACACCGCAGGTAACGAGCCGACGTGGCCGTTGAATCGTGCGTCGCCCTGGTCACCCAGGTCCACGAGCGGGGTGTCCACCAGAACGGAATTTCCGCCGGAAGCGCTGCCGTCGGTGTCGCAAACCAGGGTTCCTTTGACCTGAAGAACCGGACCGGGCGTGCCGATCGAATTTCCACCCGCTAGCACCAGGCCACGGACGTCGAAATTGATTTCGCCTTTGTCCAAATCAACCTTGACGCGTCCATCCAGCGTCGACCACGGTATGCCGCCGCCGGTTACCGCTCCGGTCCCGCTGCCGACAACGTTGTTCGCCTGGGCGATGCCGATCACCGACTGCCAGCGAAGGGTATCGCCCGGACCGGCGATGGCGTTCTGGCCGATGACGGCGGCGCCGAGCGCGAGCCCGGACACGATCAATGATTTACGCAACAGCGTTTGCATGAGCTTTCTCCGAATGAAGTTATAGGGACACGACGGCTCCGCGCGGCCGCTCGGAAGGACAAGTAATTCCCGTGGCGGCGGCACCAGGCGGTGCGTGCGCGGAAGCCTTGCAGTCTAGAGAGAAGGTGCGGCAGGGAAACTTCACCGAGCGATCGATTTTGTTTCGTTTGTTTCCTTGTGCCCTCGACCCGCGTCGGCTCGATCACGGTCGTCACGACGGTGATGCTGCGCAGCTTTCAGCGTCTCGGCCGTACGGGAGCTTCCGCCCGATCGCAGGCGTTCGCTTCGGCAGCGGCGCGGGCTGGACCGTAGTGGTGCCCTCGTCGAGCAAACCCATTTGAATTGCCCAGTGACAAAGGTTCGTCCTATATTGCGCACAGTACCGTGCTGCATGGCCTGCGGGATCGGCTTGCGGTTCCAGGACGTTACGTTCAATAGGAGGATTCAAATGTCGCGCTCGATATCGCTGCTGCTGGTGCTTCCGTTGGTTTTCGGCGTCTCGGGGATTTTCGCCCAGACGAAAAAACCTTCGTCGCCGGGCAAGACGCCCGCGGCGACGGAGAGCTCCATCAGCGTCAATGTCTTCATGAAGGATGGGAACAAGAATGAAGTATTGCTCGGCACACGAATCTGGCCGGGGTATCCCGACTACAACGCCGGCGTCCTCCAGAGGTTCTTTTCCGCGATGAACGCCCTCGAGCCGGCGTACAAGCAGAACGATGATGTCGCCTATACCTGGTCCACCAAGGGACGGGTAACGAAGTGCAGCATCTATCTCGAATCAGCGGAAGCGGGCGTCAAGAATGGAACCGGCGCGGTAGTAGGATGCGAAGCGAACGCCGTCAGCAGCGTTGCCGCGACTTCCGTCACCGATCCCAAGCACGCTGTCAGCCCGTCCGTGGATCCCCGGCACCTGAGTGACGTGATGGAACTATTCAAGAAGCAGTCGGAGCGAGCCAGGAGCAATCTGCCCAAGCAATGAAGATTGCGCATCGGGGTTCCATCCGACGTTAGCTGCGCGTCATTTGCTTTGCATCCAACGTGTGCCCGGATCCAGGGGATACACCGGACGCTGCACGCGGCCAAAGGGAAAAAGGCTGTAATCCGAGGACGTCACGCCGCGTCCATCGCACTCGACAACGCCCTTCGCCAGCGGCTCGAATACCGGGCGGCAGTACATGCGGGACTTGAGTAGAAGATAACGCGCGCTGCGCGCATTTTCGCCCACACAGGCAAACACGCCGATGTCGAGCGGTTCCTGGGTGCGCTCGGTCAGGACCAGACGGGCTGCACCGGTATCGAATAGCACGGTGCGACCCATCGCCACGGTCTGCCCGGTATAGATGGGCCCCGTGATTCTGAACTGCCCGTCGGAGATTGCGCGTACGGTGCCTTCGAGGACGAGCGGCGTTTTGGTAATACCGAGCTTTGCAAGCGGGCGCTTGTTGCCTGCCTGCACCACTGCGTGCGCGCCGTGGCCCATCTCCAGCAGTTGGGCGACGGCCTGCGGATCGCATATCGGGCCCACGAGAATGTCTTCCAGACCATGTTCCAAAGCCGCTCGGAGCACGTCCATATCGTCGCAGGTGCCGCCCGACATGCAGTTGTCGCCGTGGTCCAGCAACAGCACGGGACCCGACCCGGCGCCCGCCGCAAGCTCTCGTGCGCGACGCATGGAAGTCTCCAGCGGCTCGCTCTGGTAGACGAAGCCGCTGCGCTCCTCCCACGCCTTCCGTGCGATCTGCTCGACACACGCTGCAGCCTGCGCCGGGTCGGAATCGGCGAGGGCGACGACGCTAAGACAGGGCGCGGGAGTGTCCGCCAGCGCGAACCCGGCAAAAACGGAAACACCCAGCAGCCCTTCCCGCTCCGCCTGGCGGGCTGCCTGCACCGCACGCTGCATCGCGCCTTGTCCCGTCGCGCTTCGCAACGTATGCGTCATGAGCGGCGGACGGCGCCAGGCAAGTACGGGTCGGATTTCCCCCGCCAGCATGCGCGCCAGCAACCGCCCGGCATGAGCGCCGGTTTCGTACATGTCCACATGCGGGTAGGTCTTGAAGCTGACCATGATGTCCGCGTGATCGATCATGCGCTGGGTGACATTGCCATGGAGGTCGAGCGCCACGGCCACCGGAACACCGGGGGCTTCGAGACGCACGCGCTCGAGCAGCTCGCCTTCACCATCATCACTCCGGGTGGTCACCATGGCGCCATGCAAATCCAGCAGCACGGCGTCACACCCTTCTGCCACGGCCTTGACGATGGCGTCGGCCATCTGCTGGTAGGCGACATCCTCCACGGGGCCGCTGGGGTTGGCCATGGCAAACAGTGGCGTCGTGATCCGGGCGCCCAGCCCGGAGGCCAGATCCAGGAAGGCTCCCATCGGTGTGCGCGACCCGCGCGCCGCCACGGCGGCAGCCTCGCCCCACTGCGGCTCGAAGGCTTCCAGCGGCGTGGGCACCGGCGAAAAGGAATTGGTCTCGTGGTTCAGACGGGCGATCACGAAGCGCACGACAATCCTCCGCGGCAAGGCTAGGAACTGCAGGCAACGCCGGGCTGGTGCTCAGCGCGCAACTCGTGCCTTTTCCAACATGCAATGGAGCAGCACATTGGCGCCCGCCTCGATGTGCAAGGGCTGGGCATCCTCGATTTCATTATGGCTGATGCCATCCTTGCAGGGAATGAAGATCATTGCGGCGGGGGCGACGCGTGCCAGATAGATCGCGTCATGACCGGCGCCCGAGACCGCATCCATGTGGCTGTAGCCCAACTTTTTCGCCGCACGTTCGACGACGTCAACACAGCCTGGCTCGAAGGGGCAGGGTGGATAGTGGGCGACTTCCGCAACCTCGATGGCCAGCCCGCTCTCTTTGCGGATGGCATCGATGAATCCACGGATCGCCGCATCCATGCGCTCGAGCAGCTCAACACTGATGTTGCGCAAATCCATGGAGAACTTGACCTGCCCCGGAATCACGTTGCGACTGTTGGGGAACACGCTGACATAGCCGACGGTACCGCGTCCGTGCGGTGGAGAGCGGCTGCCGAGCGCCACCACTTCCTGCATGATGCGGATTGCAACCTGCAGCGCATCACGTCGCATCGCCATGGGCGTCGGTCCGGCGTGAGCTTCGGTGCCGGTCACCGTGCAGTCATACCAGCGCAGGCCCAGAACACCCTTGACAACGCCAATGACGGTATCGGCCTCTTCCAGCACCGGACCCTGTTCGATGTGGGCTTCGAAGTAGCAGCCCACCGGGTGCCGCCCTGGCACTTCTGCGCCGAGATAGCCGATGCCCTCCAGTTCCGCGCGCACCGATGCGCCCTCGGTGTCGCGGGCACGATACGCATGCTCCAGGCTGAATGCGCCGCAGAATACGCCGGAGCCCATCATCACCGGGACGAAACGCGACCCTTCCTCGTTCGTCCACACCGCAACTTCCAAGGGGGCTTCCGTCACGATGCCGTGATCGTTGAGCGTGCGCACGACTTCCAACCCGGCCAGCACACCGTAGTTGCCGTCGAATTTGCCGCCCGTAGGCTGGGTGTCGATGTGGGAGCCGGTCATCACGGGCGGCAGGTGGTCGTTGCGGCCCGCGCGCCGCATGAAGATGTTGCCGATCTGGTCGATGGTCACCGTCATGCCGGCCGCGCGGGCCAACGCGATGACGGCATCGCGTCCCTGGCGATCGAGGTCGGTCAGCGCCAGCCGGGCTACACCGCCTTTGGGCGTAGCGCCGATCCTGGCCAGATCCATCAGCGCATTCCAGAGCCGCTGGCCGTTGACGCGCAGGGCGACCTCGGTGCGCAGATCGGGCGTTTTCATGCTCCCCCCGTCGCGAGTGCAAGAAGCTAAAGTTTAGAACGTTGTCCCCCCGCCGTGTTCTTGCCGCTGGCCGTAGGGGCTAGAATGTCGGTCGATGCCGCCATGCCGAAAACAATCTGCCAAGGGGATCTCGCAATGAACCAACGTTCCATAGTGCTTCGTTCGATTGCCGCCGTGATGTTCGCCGCCGGCATGGCTGCCGCGCTCAGCGCCTCCGTGGCATTGGCGCAAGGCCAGAAAGTGCTGAAGTTCATCCCGCAGGCGGATCTGCGCATTCTCGATCCGATCACCACCACGGCGTACATCACCCGCAACCATGGGTACATGATCTACGACACGCTGTTCGCCACCGATGCCAAGTTCCAGGTGCAGCCGCAGATGGTGGACAAGTTCGAGATCAGCCCGGATCAACTCACCTACACCTTCACTCTTCGCGACGGACTCAAGTTCCACGACGGAGCGCCGGTGCGATCAGTCGATTGCATCGCCTCGATCGACCGGTGGTCGAAGCGCGACGCGCTGGGCCAGAAAATGGCGGAAGCGACCGAGTCGTGGAAAGCCGTCAACGACAAGACCTT
>JBDUCE010000091.1:0-7886 GCA_040003635.1 Betaproteobacteria bacterium | reverse complement strand
GGAAAGTAGAAGGACGGCATTGTAACCGGAGGCTGGCCGCGTCTCGCCCCCATCGATGGACCGACCTCAGGTGGTTTTTACCGCCGGCGTTTCAGATGCGCCGGCGATCGCCGTGCTGAATCTGCAACGCATTCGCATCGTGCTCGTGTCCACGAGCCATCCTGGAAATATCGGCGCGAGCGCGCGCGCGATGCTCACCATGGGTTTCGAGCGGCTGCTGCTGGTGGCGCCGCGATTGTTTCCGCACGCGGAAGCCACGGCATTGGCATCGGGCGCGACTGCGGTGCTGGACGCGGCGCGCGTCGTGGCAACACTCGACGAAGCGCTCGCCGATTGCGTGTTCGCGGTTGGGTTTTCGGCACGGCCGCGTGAATTCGCCGGCCACGTCGTGCCGGTGCGAGCGGCCGCGCGGATCGCGCTCACCCAGGCCATGGCGGGCGAGGTGGCCCTGGTATTCGGCACCGAGATGTCGGGGCTCTCCAACGCCGAGCTCGCGCGCTGCACGATGGTGGCGACCATCCCCGCCAATCCTGCATACGGTTCGCTCAATCTCGCGGCCGCCGTTCAGCTTGCAACCTACGAGCTGCGGGTCGCGGCGCTGGGTGATGCCGTGTGGGAGGCGCCGCGTTTTCCGCGCGCGACCTCCGCTGAAATCGAAGCGCTCTATGCGCACGCGGCCCGCACGATGACGGCGATGCGGTTCCTCAATCCGCAGATGCCCAGGCGGCTGCTGCCTCGCCTGCGTCGGCTTTTCGCGCGTGCAGGGCTCGAGAAGGAAGAGGTGAACATCCTGCGCGGCATACTGACCCGGATCGATGCGCTGATGGATGGAGGCCGTGCCGAGCGGCGCTGAGCACCGATTCCAGGCTGCCAGATCATGCTTTGTCCGGCCCCGAGCGTCTCGCCTAATACTTGAGCAAATCGGTCGGATATGCCAGAATGGCGCCATGTTCAGCCGGCTTCGAGAAGACATCGCGGTGGTATTCGATCGGGACCCTGCGGCCCGGACGGCGTGGGAGGTTCTGACCTGCTACCCCGGTTTGCATGCGCTGGTGTGGCACCGGCTCACGCATGGGCTCTGGCTGGCCCGCTGGCGCTGGCTGGCCCGCTGGCTCGCCCATCTTGGCCGGTGGCTGACAGGCATCGAAATTCACCCCGGCGCGACGGTGGGGCGACGGGTATTCATCGATCACGGGATGGGTGTCGTAATCGGCGAAACGGCGGAAATCGGCGATGACTGCACGCTCTATCACGGCGTCACCCTCGGTGGGACGTCGTGGAACAAGGGTAAGCGCCACCCCACGCTGGGTCAGGGTGTTGTCATTGGCGCCGGGGCAAATGTTCTGGGCCCGATTTTAGTGGGAGATGGCGCCAAGATCGGCTCCAATGCCGTCGTAGTCCGCGACGTTCCGGCGGGCGCGACGGCAGTCGGAATCCCGGCCCGCATTGTTTTGGGCGAGGAGGCGCAGCGGCGGGAAGGGCAAGCGGCCAAGATGGGGTTTTCGGCGTACGGCATAGGCGCCGACACCAATGACCCGATGGTGCAGGCGATTCATCGGCTGGTTGACCACGCCGCCGCGACCGACGCCCGGCTGGAGGCGCTGATTGCCCAGTTGCGGGGGGATGGCATGGATTTGCGCGACGCCAAGGCGACGGCGGAGGGATTCGACCCGCAAGGCCTGAATCGCATGCTCGAATGAACTCCGGCAGCATTTAGTTGACTAATCTGGTCGGGATTAGGATAAAGTTGTTCCAAGTGTTCAGGTGTGCCGCGGCAACGCGCCGCACCAAGGAGTGGGTGATCACATGCGCCTCACCACCAAGGGTCGATTCGCGGTTACCGCGATGATAGACATTGCCATGCATAGCACCGCCGGCCCCGCCACGCTGGCCGGTGTGTCCGCGCGCCAGCGCATATCGCTGTCGTATCTCGAGCAACTGTTCGGCAAGCTGCGCCGGCAGGGGCTCGTGGAAAGCGTTCGGGGACCAGGCGGTGGCTATCACCTGGGGCGCGCCGCGGATTCGGTATCGGTCGCCGACATCATTCTGGCGGTCGACGAGCCGATCGACGCGACCAAATGCGGCGGGCGCGAGAACTGTCATGATGACCGCCGTTGCATGACCCACGAGTTGTGGGCGGGATTGAATGCCCACATCTTCCTTTATCTGCGCTCGGTGACCCTGGCCGATCTCGTTCGGCAGCAAGAGCCTGCAAGCGAGGTCGCCGTGCTGCAGGATCATCGCCCCACGAGTGCACCGCGGTCGGTCGAGCCTGCGGCCCTGGCGTGATCGATCCCCCGATTCGTAAACTGTCTACCGTCACGGAAAACGTCCCGATGAAAACACCGATCTACCTCGACTACTCGGCCACTACGCCGGTCGACCCGCGCGTCGCGCAGAAAATGATTCCGTATCTGACCGAGCACTTCGGCAATCCGGCATCGCGATCGCACGCCTTCGGCTGGGATTCCGAGCGCGCGGTCGAAGAAGCCCGCTCGCAGGTGGCGGCGCTCGTGAATTGCGACCCCAAGGAAATCGTGTGGACCTCCGGCGCCACCGAGGCGATCAATCTTGCGTTGAAGGGGGCGGCCCACTTCTACCAGGACAAGGGCAAGCACTTGGTGACCGTCAGGACCGAGCACAAGGCGACGCTTGACACCATGCGCGAGCTCGAGCGCGAGGGCTTCGAGTGCACCTACCTCGACGTGAAGCCGGATGGGCTGCTCGATTTCGAGGCGTTCAAGGCGGCGCTGCGGTCCGACACCGTGGTCGTGTCGGTGATGGCGGTGAACAACGAGATCGGCGTCATCCAGGACATTGCGGCCATCGGCGAGCTATGCCGCAGCCGCGGCATCATCTTCCATGTCGATGCCGCACAGGCCACGGGAAAGATGCCGCTCGACCTGGCGAAGCTCAAGGTCGATCTCATGTCCTTTTCGGCGCACAAGACCTATGGTCCGAAAGGCATCGGCGCGCTTTATGTCCGGCGCAAGCCGCGGGTGCGGATCGAAGCCCAGATGCACGGTGGCGGCCATGAGCGCGGCATGCGCTCGGGCACGTTGGCCACGCACCAGATCGTGGGGATGGGCGAGGCCTTCCGGCTCGCGAAACTCGAAATGGCGACGGAGAACGAGCGCATCCGCATGCTCCGCGATCGGCTCCTGAAGGGCGTTTCCGGGATCGAGGAGATCTACGTCAATGGCGACATGGAGCGCCGCGTCCCGGGCAATCTCAACGTGAGCTTCAATTTTGTCGAAGGCGAGAGCCTGATCATGGCGATCAAGGAGATCGCCGTGTCATCGGGATCGGCGTGCACCTCGGCATCGCTCGAGCCGTCGTACGTGCTGCGCGCACTCGGACGCAGCGATGAGCTTGCGCACAGCTCGATCCGGTTCACGATCGGCCGCTTTACGACCGAAGAGGAAATCGACTACACCGTGGGTTTGCTAGAACGCAAGATCGCGAAGCTGCGCGAGCTTTCTCCGCTTTGGGAAATGTACAAGGACGGCGTCGATCTCGACACCGTGCAGTGGGCAGCACACTAGGTTGTTGCAAACCGCAAGAGGTGAATCATGGCATACAGCGACAAGGTACTGGACCATTACGAAAATCCGCGCAACGTCGGCTCCTTCGGCAAGGACGCGAGCGATGTCGGCACCGGCATGGTGGGTGCGCCGGCATGCGGCGACGTCATGAAGCTGCAGATTCGCGTGGGCAAGGACGGCCTCATTGAGGATGCCAAGTTCAAGACCTACGGGTGCGGATCGGCCATCGCGTCCTCATCGCTCGTCACCGAGTGGGTGAAGGGCAAGACCCTCGACCAGGCCATGAGCATTCGCAACACGCATATCGCCGAGGAGCTCGCGCTGCCGCCGGTCAAGATCCATTGTTCGATCCTGGCCGAAGACGCCATCAAGGCGGCGGTCGCCGATTACCGCAAGAAGCACGCAACGGGCGACACCGTGACGGCGCCGGAAGCGGTGGCCGTGGCCGGGGAATGACGGAAGAGATCGGCACCACGATGGCCATCACCATTACCGAAAGCGCGGCGCGGCACATCGCGAGCAACCTTTCGAAGCGCGGCAAAGGCCTGGGCTTGCGGCTGGGCGTGCGCACGTCCGGGTGCTCGGGTCTCGCCTACAAGCTCGAGTACGCCGATGAGGTCCGGCCCGAGGATTCCCGGTTTGAAGGCCACGGCGTGACGGTGGTCGTCGACCCGAAGAGCCTGCCGTATCTCGAGGGAATGGAGCTCGATTTCGCGCGCGAAGGGTTGAATGAAGGATTCAAGTTCAACAACCCGAACGTGAAGGATGCCTGCGGCTGCGGCGAATCCTTCAACGTCTAGGCTCGTGCGAGAGATCGCGTGAGCCTTAGTTGCGTGCCCTTGTCGTATGTGCTCATGGACTGTCTGCGGGTGCGCGCCTCGCCTGACGCGGTTTCGCGCGAGCGCGCCAACCGCACAAGCCGGCCTTCGTTGGCCTTGCAGCATCGCGTCATGCCGGCCGCTCGATAAAACCACTACGTCATTCCAACGAGGTGCGCGGGAAGGGATGGCCATATCTCGCGCCGCCACCGATCAACCACTTCGTCATCCAAACCAGGTACGCGAGAGGAAAAGAACATACCTCCCGCCACCACCGATAAACCAGGTCGTCATTCCCGCGAACGCGGGAATCCCATTTTCCGACGGCTTGCAATCACCGCGTCGACACCGCCAACACGCAATACCAAATCGTGTACGTCGTCAATCCTCATGATCGATTTCTCCCTCAATCACTTTGAGCTTTTCGGCGTGCCGGCGCGTTACGGCGTCGATGTCGAGATGCTGGAACGCGCCTATCGGGCGCTGCAGAACGAGGTGCATCCCGACCGGCACGCGGTAGGGAGAGATGCGGACCGCCGCCTGGCATTGCAATCCTCGGCCCGGGTGAACGAAGCGTATCGCGCGTTGAAGAACCCGGTATTGCGCGCGCAATACCTGCTGTCGCTGCGCGGCATCGACGCGGGCGACGAAACCGACACGGCGCTGCCGTTCGATTTCCTGGAACGGCAACTCGAGCGCCGCGAAGCCGTGGCCGAAGCCGCGCAGGTCGCCGATGAGCGCGCCCTTGCGACCATGCTCGATGCAGTCCGTGCCGAAGCTCGGCTGCGCGAGCAGGAGCTCGAACGCTTGCTCGACCACGACAACGCCTGGCACGAGGCGCGGCAACGCGTACGCGAGCTCAAGTTCCTGGCGAAGCTGGCCGACGACATCGACGTCGCGATCACGGCGACCGAAGCCTGATGGCGCTCCTGCAGATATCCGAGCCCGATGCATCTCCGGCACCGCACGAGCGGCGGCTGGCGGCCGGCATCGATCTCGGCACGACCAATTCACTGGTCGCGACCGTGCGCAACGGCATACCGGTGGTGCTGCCCGATCACGAAGGCCGGCCACTGTTGCCCTCCATTGTCCGGTATCGCGACGAGAAACGCGGCGTGGATGTCGGTTACGCGGCCGCAGCCGAGCAGGCACGCGATCCTCAGAACACGATCGTATCGGTGAAGCGGTTCATGGGCCGCGGCCTCGCGGATTTTCAGGATGAGCGCCGGTTCCCGTATCGATTCATCGACGAGCCGGGCATGGTCAGGCTCGCGACACGAGGCGGCATCAAAAGCCCCGTGGAAGTGTCGGCCGAAATCCTGCGCGCGCTTAGCGAGCGCGCCACGGCAAGCCTGGGAGGCGAGTTGGCGGGGGTGGTGGTTACCGTGCCGGCCTATTTCGACGACGCCCAGAGACAGGCCACCAAAGACGCCGCCAAGCTCGCCGGTTTGAACGTGCTGCGGCTGTTGAACGAGCCGACCGCCGCTGCCATTGCCTACGGCCTCGACAACGCGGCCGAGGGCACGTACGCGGTCTACGATCTCGGCGGTGGCACTTTCGACATCTCGATCCTCAAGCTTTCGCGCGGCGTGTTCGAAGTGCTGGCGACCAACGGCGATTCGGCGCTGGGCGGCGATGACTTCGATCATCGCGTCTATTGCTGGATAATCGAGACGGCGGGGCTCGCGCCGCATTCGGCGGAAGATGCCCGGCTGCTCATGCTGAAGGCCCGCGAGGCCAAGGAGAATCTCACCCTCCATCCGAGCGCCGCCATCGTCGCGACACTCTCCACCGGCGACCGCGTTGACCTGACCCTCACGGCGGATACCTTCACCGCGATCAGCGGAACGCTGGTCGCGAAAACGCTCACGCCATTGAAGCGCGCGCTGCGGGATGCGCATCTCACGCTCGCCGACATCAAAGGCGTGGTAATGGTCGGCGGCGCCACCCGCATGCCGCAGATACAGAAAGCGGTCGGCGAGTTCTTCGGCCAGCCGCCGCTGACCAATCTCGATCCCGATCAGGTGGTGGCCCTGGGTGCCGCCATCCAGGCCAACGTGCTGGCGGGCAACCGCTCGCCGGGAGAAGACTGGCTGCTGCTCGATGTGATCCCGTTGTCCCTCGGGCTCGAAACAATGGGCGGCCTCGTCGAAAAAGTCGTGCCGCGCAATTCGACGATCCCGGTCGCGCGCGCGCAGGAATTCACGACGTTCAAGGATGGCCAGACCGCCATGGCGATTCATGTCCTGCAGGGTGAGCGCGAGAAGGTTTCCGATTGCCGGTCGCTGGCGCGCTTCGAGCTGCGCGGGATTCCGCCGATGGTCGCCGGTGCCGCACGCATTGGGGTGACCTTTCAGATCGACGCCGATGGACTCCTCGCGGTATCGGCGCGTGAAGAGACTTCCGGCATCGAGGCCGCCGTCACGGTCAAGCCGAGCTATGGCCTTGCGGATTCCGACATCGCCAGCATGCTGCAGGATTCGTTCACGCATGCCGCCGACGACATGGTGGCAAGAGCTCTGGCCGAAGCGCAGGTGGAAGCCGACATGCTCGTTGCGGCGACCCGCGCCGCGCTGACGACGGACCATGATCTCCTCTCGGACGAGGAGCAAGCCGCAATCGTGCAGGCAGTAGACGCAGTGATTGCGGCGCGACAGGAAAGCGATCAGCGTGCCATCTCTGCCGCCACCAAGGCGCTGAATCAGGTGACGGGGGATTTTGCGGCGCGGCGGATGGACCGCGGTGTCGCGCGCGCACTCACCGGCCGCCGTGTCGATGCGTTGACCTGACGGAAATCATTCATGCCGCAAATAGTCGTGCTCCCTCATCCCGAGATTTGCCCGGAAGGCACCACCTTCGAGGCGAAGGAGGGGGTGTCAATTTGCGACAATCTTCTCGATCACGGGGTGGAGATCGAGCATGCCTGCGAGAAATCATGCGCTTGCACGACCTGTCACGTGATCGTGCGCGAAGGTTTCGACTCGCTCGATCCGTCCGACGAAGCGGAGGACGATCTCCTCGATCGTGCCTGGGGCCTCACGCCCAAATCTCGCCTTTCATGCCAGGCCAAGGTGAGCGCCGACCCGCTGGTGGTCGAGATACCGCGTTACACCATCAACTACGTCAGTGAGCGCCGCTGACGCGCTCCGCTACATGCGGTGGAAGGAAGATGCTCATGAAATGGACCGATTCCCACGACATCGCCATCGAATTGTCGGAGGCCTATCCCAACCAGGATCCGAAGAGCGTGCGTTTCACCGATTTGCGCGACTGGGTGCTGGCGCTGCCAGGGTTCGACGATGATGCGAAGCACTGCGGCGAGAAAATCCTCGAGGCCATCCAGATGGCGTGGATCGAGGAGTCGGATTAAACGTGAAGCGTTAGTGCATGGACCCCCGTCGCCACGTTGTCTTGTCGGAATGGGTCAATTTCTATTTCATGTCATTCCACGAACGCGGCGACCCAGCCCATCCTCGCGAACGCGGCGACGCAGCCCATCCTCGCGAACGCGGCGACGCAGCGC
>JBDUCE010000090.1:0-7941 GCA_040003635.1 Betaproteobacteria bacterium | reverse complement strand
GGTGTTCGGTAGCGACTCGAATACCTTCCAGGTCGTATGCGTGCCGCACCGGCCGGTGCCGAACACGAACACCAATGGAATGCTGGACATGGGTTGGATCTGAAATGAGGAAGCAAATACTCAGGATTTTGGGTTTTCACTGAAAAACCGCAGCATCTCCCGCGCCGCATCCGGACCTTTGGGATTGGTGTACGTCCCCTGGGGGCTGCCGCCTGACCACGCATGACCCGCACCGTGAATGGACCATTGCTCCAGTACGGCGCGTTGCGCATCACTGCGTACGATGCGACGGGTATATGCATGGCCATTCGGAACGCGGCCGAGTTCTTCGGTGGTCTGCCATCCCACCTCACTATCGCCGCGTTCGCGGCCTGAGTGGCTTGCCTTCCATTGCGCGGTCAGTTGTTCGCCGTTGCGGGCATGCACGGTTGAATCGCGATCGCCGTGAAAGATGATAAGCGAGATATTATTGCCCGATTCGCCCAAGGAGTCGCGTGCCGGCGTCGCAACCAGGCCCGGGCTTCCATGCTTCATCGCGGCCAACGCCGAGGGTAAATCGTGAGCGGCGCCGTACGCCAGCCCGGAATGCACGCCGACCGCGGCATAGAGATCAGGATAGGTGGCGCCCATGATCGCGGCCATCGCGCCACCGGATGAAAGCCCCGCGACGTAAACGCGCCGGGAGTCGACCGCATAATCCTTCATCACTTGGGCGGTGATGCCCGCGATCAGCGAGGGCTCGCCGCGGCCGCGCCGTTGCCCCTCGGTCGTGAACCAGTTCCAGCACTTCGAGCCGTTTGCGGACGACGGTTGCGCGGGGTACGCCACGAGCCAGTGTTGCTCCTCGGCGAGCGTGTTCATGCGCGTTCCCGCGGCAAAATCGTCCGGCGTCTGCGTGCAGCCATGCAGCATGATGAGCAGCGGCAGCGGCTCACCACAGTAGCTGTCGGGCACATACAGCTTGTATTCTCGAGTCCCAGCGTGATTGCTGAAGGTCAGCGCGAGAAAGCGTCCCCGGGTGCCAGCGCGGTTTATCGTTTCGGTGGGCGTTGCATCGGCGCTCGCACGCTCGGGCACGCCGGGCGCCGACGGGTGCGTGACGATGGGCGCTTCCGGGTGAACCCGTTCGAAGCGGCCTTCGATAGCGGCATCGTTACTCGCTTCACCGACTGATGCGCCCGATGCTTGCGTTCCGAAGCCCTGCAGGTTGTTCTGAATCGCGGCGGTTGCCTCCATGAGATTGCCCGAGCGCATCAAACGCATGGCATCGGTCATCGCGCTTTGCAGGGCGGCTTGCTTGAATAAAAGTCCCGATTTCATCTCTTCCCTAAACTGTTGATGGATCAATGAGTGCGATCGGCGAGCGCCGTTTTCACGGCAGCGCTGGCGTGCAGGGCGCCAAGGACCCGGACCGATGCGATGGTGGCGCGCGCCAGTTCCGGCGAAACATCATCTGCAATGCGGGCGAGTCCGAGCACCTGGATGTGCAGCGTTTCACCGCGCGCACGAACGGCTTCGAGCTGCACGCGCGTGAAATCCTCCAGTCCGAGCACGAAAGTCCTGCGCGCGACTGTTTGCTTCACCACTTCCGCGTGGACCGCGAGCTGGTTGCGGATGGCGGTACGGATGAAGTCGGAACGATTCGAGTAGAACCCCTCCTGCACCAGGAGGTCGATCTGACCCAGGTCGATGTAGCCGAGGTTGAGCGTGAGCTTCTCGGATTCCGACGCACGCGGCCGTGACTCGGTAATTGAGGTTACCACGTTTTTATCATCCAATTACCATCCGTATGCCATCTAACAGGATGGTATTTTGCATGCTTGGGGTTGACAAGTCAAGTCAACCGAATCCTCGCATCAAGGACCCGCGCCCCCGCGTGCTTATGGGCCGGCGGCGGTCACGGGCTTGGCAACGTGCACCCCGGTTCCTGATCCCAGGCCGATCTGGCATAGCGGGAATTGATGCCTTCGTAGATCAACTCGAAGACGACGGGTCGATAGGTGACCACGGGCATGGTCATCAACGTCCGGAGCGACTCCATCATCGTGTCTCGCACATCCTCGAAGGTCCTGGGGCTTTGATGACAATGATGAAGATCGAATTCCCAATCGTGAATCAGGTAAGCAGGGCCGTATTCCCACGGCGATAGTCCTTGCTTCCACCAGAACTCGCGCGGGATGCTGCCCCCGTCGGTGAACATTCGACCGGGCGTTATGCGCTCGCCGGTCGAGCGGCTGAAGCGCAATGGGTGCGCGCCGTCGGGCACGTACTCGAAAAAATGTTCATTCAGCCAGTTGAGGTGAATCGAGTCCACGTTTTCGAGCCGGCCCAGGGGAAAGCTCCCGATGCCGACGGGGAGCGCCGCCTGCGCTCCCTCGGGTTTGAAGCCTGGTCGGTCGGGCAGGCGCTGGCGGAGATCGCGGAACAGCGCCATCTTTCGCTTCAGGGCTTGGTCGCGGTTTGTCATGGCACCTCCTCTGAACGTGCGGTTCAATCTCATTCATGCAAAACAACGTCTTGACTCTCAGCAGCCAGTCATTGTCCGCCTGGGGGTGTACCGCCGCAGGCCGGAATCGGCTACCCTTTGAGCATGCGACGTTGGAGCGTCCTTCTTCCGGAGGGCGGCCAATCGTCGCCCCGGCCGAACGGAAGCGGCGCATGAATTTTCTCTGGCCTCACGCCCTCTGGCTGCTGCTGCTGGTACCCGCGCTCGCGGGCGGCTATGTGTGGATGCTGCGGCGCAAACGGGCGGGCGTGCGCTACGCAAGCCTGATGCTGATCCGCGATGCATTGGGCCCGGCGCAGCGGTTTCGCCGCCACGTTCCGCCGCTGATGTTCCTTGTCGGCCTCACGGCGGCGATCATTGCCATCGCGCGTCCAACGGCGATTGTCACTCTGCCGTCCGAGCAACGCACGATCATCATGGCCATGGACGTCTCTCTCAGTATGAAGGCGACCGACGTCGAGCCCAATCGTCTTGCGGCGGCCCAGGCGGCGGCCAAGGCGTTTGTGATGGATCAGCCCAAGGACGTGAAGATCGGCATCGTGGAGTTCGCGGGTACGGCCTCGGTCGCACAACGTCCGACGTACAGCCGCGAGGACGTCATCGCGGCCATCGACCGCTTCGAGGTGCAGCGGCACACGGCCATCGGCAGCGGCATCATCGTGTCGCTCGCGACCCTGTTTCCAGACCAGGGCATCGAAGTGAGCTCGGTCAGCACGCGGGGAGGCTCCTCGCGTGACAGCACGCGCGGCGCGCCGATCGACAAGCCGCCCAAGGCCGAAAAAGTGCCGCAGGCGCCCGTCGCCCCGGGCTCGTATGGTTCGGGCGCGATCATCCTGCTCACCGATGGGCGTCGTACCACCGGTCCGGATCCGATGGATGCCGCGCGCATGGCCGCGGATCGTGGCGTGCGCGTTTACACCGTTGGCTTCGGTACGGCCGAAGGCGGGCTCGCGGGCTATGAAGGCATGTCGATCTACATGCGCTTCGACGAGGAGACGCTGCGCGGCATCGCCGAGATTACCAAGGGCGAATTCTTCTATGCCAGTACCGGACACGACCTGCGCAAGATCTACGAACGGCTGAACAGCAAATTCGTGCTCGAGAAAAAAGAGACGGAGATTACCTCGCTCACTACCGCATTCGCCGCCGTGCTGGTGATGGTGGCCGCCGGACTGTCGGTGCTCTGGTTCAGCCGCGTCGCCTGACGCGCAATTACTTCTGCCGCCCCCCAGCCTGTAGTCCCCGGCGCACGGCCATTTCGGGTCCCGTCCGACCGCCGTCGCGAGCCTTGCGTCCTAACATGGCTGGGTCGTCATGCGCATCCGGCTCGTGTCGGAGCGTGACATCCAAAGAGGAGACAGCATGAACAAAATCTTGCGCAACCTGCTGCTGGCCGCTGGCATCCTGGTCGCGGGCCAAGCGGCCGCCCAGGTCACCTTTTACCAAGGTGAAGGATTTCGCGGCCCTACGTTCACGGCTGATCGTGACGTGTGGAATTTTGACCGCTACGGCTTCAACGACCGCGCCTCGTCGGTAAGCGTGCGCGGAGGGCGGTGGGAAGTTTGTACCGATGCCAGGTTCAACGGCAATTGCGTGGTGCTGCGCCCGGGTGACTACCCGTCGCTCGCCGCCATGGGGTTGAACGACCAGATTTCATCGGCGCGCGAGCTTCAGCATTACGGCAATAATTACGAAGAGCGGCGGGAGCGCGGCTATTACCGCGACGACACTCCGTATCGCCGCGGCTACGAGCGCGATTTCGAGCGCCGTTACTGAGTGACCGAAAGCAGGTGCGCTTACTGCGCGGAAAAACGCGGCTTTCGGGCCGCGTTTTTTTGGATGCGGGTCCGGTTGCCGGTATTGAATGCGTAGTGAGCTCGGCGTCGGCCAACGCGGTCGAGCGCCCTAGGCGTAACATCCGCCTTTGCGGCGGTGGCATCGGCTGCCGGCCGCCTGCATCTTCTCATCCGAGGCCAAGCCGTCAGTAAAGGCTCCGTCCAATCCGGAAACGAGCCATGTTGCGGTGATAGGAAGTAATGCGTCTGCCTTCGATCCAAGAGCTGCCGGCCCGGGTTCCCATGCGCTTCACGATTGCGACTTACAACATCCACAAGGGGTTTTCGCACCTCGCGCGCCGCATGGTGATCCACGAGGTGCGGGATCGCCTGCATGGGCTTTCGGCCGACATCCTGTTCCTGCAGGAAGTCGTGGGCGTGCACGAGCGGCATGCGGACCGGTATCACGATTGGCCCTTGAAGCCGCAACACGAGTTCATCGCGGGTGAGCGGTGGCAGGAGATCTGCTACGGCAAGAACTGCATCACGCCGCACGGGCATCACGGCAACGCGGTGTTGTCGCGTTTTCCCATCACGTCGCACGAAAACCAGGACATTTCCGCACACGCATTCGAAAGCCGCGGCATGCTCCATTGCGAAATCGACCTGGGCAAGGGCAAGCCCAAGCTGCACTGCCTCAACGTGCATCTCGGTCTTTTCGAGCGTGGCCGGCAGTGGCAGATTCGCGCCCTGTGCGAGCGGATCCGGGCGACCGTGCCCCGCGACGATCCGATCATCATCGCCGGCGACTTCAACGACTGGCGTCACAAGGCCAACCGGATGCTGGTGGATCAGCTCGGCGTCGACGAGGTATTCCAGCAGGTGCGCGGCCGGCCGGCCCGCACCTTCCCCTCGGTGCTGCCGGTATTTCGCCTGGACCGCATCTATTCGCGGGGATTGCGGATTGTCGATGCGCGGGTGCACTACGCCTTTCCCGCAGCGCGCATGTCGGATCATGCAGCACTGGCGGCGACCTTCGAGACTACTCCGGCCGGATGAAGCGTCGACGCATCCGCGAGGCCGGACGACCTCCCTTGCAGAACGGGCGGGGTCTTCGCGGTTCGCGCAAACACGCGGGCGCCCGCCCGCGCTCAGCACCAGGATGAACCGCTACAAGCCTGGCAATCGCATCACCCTGTTGCGCAACGGGACCGAGTATTTTCCGGCGCTCATCAGCGCCATCGATCGCGCCGAGCGCGAGATCTGGCTCGAAACTTACATCTATGCCGACGACGATGCCGGAAGGCGCGTTACGGCGGCGCTGGTTAGGGCGGCCGGACGCGATGTGATGGTGCGCGTCATCGTCGATGGCTGGGGGGCGCGACATTACCTGACCAAAGACATCGAGCGGGAATTGACGGCGGGGGGCGTGCGCCTGCTCAAATATCGGCCCGAAGTGCGGCCGTGGCATTTCCGGTCGCATCGTTTGCGGCGGCTGCATCGCAAGCTGTGCCATGTCGACGGCAAGGTGGCTTTTGTCGGCGGAATCAACATCATCGACGACATGAACGCCCCGGGGCAGAAGCCGCCGCGCATGGATTTCGCAGTGCGGGTGGAAGGGCCGCTATTGCAATTTATCGTCCAGACCATGCAACGGGTGTGGGCGATCAACGAGCTCGTGCAGTTCGGCAGCACGCCCGTACCCCTGTTTCCACCGCCACGGCGGGGCGAGCGGGTCGGAGCGCAGACCGCAAAGTTCGTCATCCGCGACAACCTGCGGCATCGCCGCGACATCGAGTATTCCTACCTCGCGGCAATCCGCACCGCCAAGCGCGAGATCATCATCGCCAACTCGTATTTCTTTCCGGGACTGCGCTTTCGCCGCGCGATCATTGCCGCGGCGGAGCGTGGCGTGGCGGTGACGCTCCTGCTGCAGGCGCGCGTAGAATTCAGACTGTTGCGCTATGCAACACGCGCCTTCTACGGCCAGTTGCTGCAGTCCGGGATCGCGATTCACGAATATCACCGCTCGTTCCTGCACGCCAAGGTGGCGGTCATCGACAACCGCTGGGCAACCGTGGGGTCGTCCAACATCGATCCTTACAGCCTGCTGATGGCACGCGAGGCGAATATCTTCGTGCGCGATCCATACTTCGCCAACCAGCTACGGCTGGACCTGCTGCAGATGATCGACAGCGGCGCACGCCCCATTCCGCCGCAGCAGTGGGCGGCGCGGCCGCGGCTCTTCCGGGCGCTCAACTGGACCGCCTACGGCATTCTGCGGCTGGCCATGGGCATTCTCGGCTATGGCGGCAACGAATGGTTTCGCGGCAGGAAATACCCGCGCGAAGGCGGCCCCAACACGATCGCGCCGGGGAGGTAAATCGAAACTGGTCGTGATGAGGACGACACCGGTGCGGAAGTAGCGGGTCGCAATCGCGGCCTGTGCGCAAGCGTCCTGGCCGCCTGCTAAAATCAACGTTCGTTTTTCCCCGCGGGCTCGCGCCCGAATTGTTCCCCGATGCGCGGTCGATCACGATCCAATCTTCCCCTTCCCGGCCCGGCCGAGGCGAGCGACTGGCGCGTCATCCGCAAGCTCATTCCCTATTTATGGGAATACAAGGTCCGCGTTATCGCCGCCATGTCGGCGCTGGTCGCGGCCAAGGTCGCCAATGTCGGCGTGCCGCTGCTGCTGAAGCAGATCGTCGATTCGCTCGACCAGACCACTGCGGTGCTGACGGTACCGCTGATGCTGCTGGTCGCCTACGGTGCGTTGCGCCTGTCGACCACCGCATTCACGGAGCTTCGCGAATTCCTGTTTGCCAAGGTCACCCAGCGCGCGGTGCGCAACATCGCGTTGCAGGTGTTTCGCCATTTGCATGCGCTCAGCCTGCGCTTCCATCTTGCGCGCCAGACCGGTGGGCTCACCCGCGACGTCGAACGCGGCACGCGCGGCATTTCCACCCTCATCAGCTTCACGTTGTTCTCGATCTTTCCGACCTTGATCGAGATCGGCCTGGTCTCGGCGATCATGATCGTGCGCTACGACTGGACCTTCATTGCGATTACGGTCGTGGCGCTCGTGCTCTACATCATTTGCACCATCGGCATCACCGAATGGCGCACGGGCTTTCGCCGGCAGATGAACGAGCTCGATTCACGCGCTAACACCCGCGCCATCGACAGTCTGCTCAACTACGAAACGGTCAAGTACTTCGGCAACGAGGAGTTCGAGGCGCGCCGCTACGACGAAAGCCTGCAGCGCTGGGAGCGCGCGGCGGTCAAGAGCCAGACCTCGCTCTCCGCACTCAACATCAGCCAGAGTGCGATCATCGCCATCGCGGTCACTCTCATCATGTGGCGCGCCACGGCCGGCGTAGTGGCCGGACGCATGACTATCGGCGATCTGGTGTTGGTCAATGCCTTCATGATCCAGCTCTATATTCCGCTCAATTTTCTGGGAGTGATCTATCGCGAGATCAAGCAGGCGCTCGCCGACATGGAACGCATGTTCGCACTTGCAGCGGAGCACACCGAAGTGGCGGATGCACCTGGCGCCTTGCCGCTGGTCGTGGGCGGAGGCGAAGTGCGCTTCGATCACGTGGATTTTTCCTACGAGACCAATCGCCAGATCCTGTTCGATGTGAGCTTTGTCATTCC
>JBDUCE010000089.1:0-8043 GCA_040003635.1 Betaproteobacteria bacterium | reverse complement strand
TCCTTCATGGCCTCTTCCTGCAGGATGCGCAGGATGTGCAATGCCGACGATTCGGTGCCGCGGATGTGTCCGATGCCGTGGCAACGCGGGCACGGGATGTACGCGGATTCGGCGAGCGCCGGCCGCAGGCGCTGCCGTGAAAGCTCCATGAGGCCGAAGCGGGAAATCTTGCCGAGCTGCACCCGCGCCCGGTCGTAATGCAGCGCATCCTTGAGTCGCGTCTCGACCTCGCGCTGGTTCTTGACACTCTCCATGTCGATGAAGTCGATGACGATCAGGCCGCCCAGATCGCGCAACCGGAGCTGCCGCGCAATTTCATCGGCCGCTTCGCAGTTGGTGTTGAACGCCGTTGTTTCGATGTCGGCACCCTTGGTGGCGCGCGCCGAGTTGACGTCGACGGACACCAGCGCTTCGGTGTGATCGATCACAATGGCACCCCCGGATGGGAGAGGGACCTGCCGGGCGTAGGCGGTCTCGATCTGGTGCTCGATCTGGAAACGCGAGAACAGCGGCACATCGTCCTTGTAGAGCTTGACGCGGTTCACGTTGCCGGGCATGACATGGCTCATGAACTGCTGCGCCTGCTCGTAGATCGCTTCGGTGTCGATCAGGATTTCGCCGATGTCCGGATGAAAGTAATCGCGGATGGCGCGGATGACGAGGCTCGACTCCTGGTAGATGAGGAAAGCGCCGCCCTGGAGCTTGGCCGCGTCCTCGACTGCCCGCCATAGCTGTAGCAGGTAGTTCATGTCCCATTGCAGCTCTTCGGTGTTGCGCCCGATGCCGGCGGTGCGGGCGATGACACTCATGCCCGCCGGCACTTCCAGGGCTGCGATGGCGTCGCGCAACTCGTTTCGCTCCTCGCCCTCGATGCGCCGGGAGACGCCGCCGCCCCGCGGGTTGTTGGGCATCAGCACCAGGTAACGGCCCGCGAGCGAGATGTAGGTCGTGAGGGCCGCGCCCTTGTTGCCGCGCTCGTCCTTGTCGACCTGGACGATCAGCTCCATGCCGTCGCGAAGCTGATCCTGGATGCGGGCACGGTTGCCTTCACCGTCATCCTCGCCGTTGCCACGGCTGCCCTTGAGAAATTGCCGCGAGATTTCCTTGAACGGCAGGAACCCGTGGCGATCGGTCCCATAATCGACGAAACAGGCTTCGAGGCTGGGCTCGACGCGGGTGATGACTGCTTTGTATATGTTGCTCTTGCGTTGCTCCTTGCTGGCGGACTCGATGTCGAGATCGATCAGTTTTTGGCCGTCGACGATGGCCACCC
Source organism: Betaproteobacteria bacterium (assembly GCA_040003635.1). GTDB lineage: Bacteria > Pseudomonadota > Gammaproteobacteria > Burkholderiales > Casimicrobiaceae > CAIWHR01. The sequence continues at coordinate 6,770 of JBDUCE010000089.1, read as the reverse complement.
GTAGCTCTTCGGCCTGGGTGGCGTTGAACAGCATGCGCTTCATGATGGTATTTTCCCGGCGCGAGAGTCGCCCGGGCTGGCGGGGGATGAAGCCAAGTGCCGCGCGGCTCGCGCGGCCAGACGCTAGCGGGCGGCGAACACGCGGGAAGCCGACACCGCAGGCAGCGATCGCTGCGCGCGGGTGAGACGGGTGTAGACGGTGACCGGTGCGGTCATGGCGTCGGGCCTGGCAAGTGGCGAGGCGGTTCCATCTCGTGGGTTCGGGGCTTCTTCGTTGCGTTCAAGCGGTGAACTTCATGGCAACATTCGGGACTGTGCGAATACGCGCGTCCATCGTGTCACCAGGTCGGAAATCGTCGCTGATTGCGCCGCGCAAGGCGCCGCTTCATTCCGGCCGCAAGCCGGGTGCGGAGACTGCGCTCTTCATTTACATCCCTACTTTCCCGGGGCGCAACGCCCGGACGGTGAGTGGATTTAACCGCGGCTTGAGTAAGGAGGTTGGCCGACCTTGCCCCGCAATGCGGGGCCAACGCCCCCGGCCACCGGTGTCGCCGGGAAGCCCCGAAATACGGAAGTTCGAGGCTACCGCCTGCGGACAAAGGCCCGCGCAATCATTACGCGGACCACCCATGGCTGGAGCGGGTTGCTGCCAACAATTATAAGCAAATGAATGATTTAAGCAAGGATGCTGTAAATCGGATAACAGTCGGGGAGGACGCGCAGGGACAGCGATTGGACAACTACCTCGTGAAAATCCTCAAGGGCGTACCGAAAAGCCATATCTACCGGATCGTTCGCAGTGGCGAGGTGCGGGTCAACCGGCAACGGGCGGGGCCGGACGCGCGCCTGGCCTCGGGCGATGAACTGCGCGTTCCCCCCATTCGCGCTCAGCCAAGGCGCGCGTCCGGGGTCCCGGCGCCGGGGCAAGCGGACGCACGAAGCATCGGTGTGCCGCCAACGCTCTTCGAAGACGAGGCGTTACTCATCGTCGACAAGCCCTCCGGAATGGCGGTCCACGGGGGCAGCGGCATCAGCCACGGGGTGATCGAGCGCTTCCGGCACGCGCGGCCTGACGCGAAATTCATTGAGCTCGTGCATCGCCTCGATCGCGACACATCCGGCGTCTTGTTGCTGGCCAAGAAGCGGGGCGCGCTGACCGACCTGCACGCCCAGTTGCGGGAAGGCACTGTCGACAAGCGTTACCTGGTGCTGGTGCGCGGCAAATGGCGCGACGCGCTGCGCTCCGTGGATCTGGCTCTGGAAAGTCATGCTACCGGGGGCGAGAAGCGCGTGCGGGTCACCGCCGAGGGGCGCCGCGCGGTGACGGTTTTCCGGCGGCAGCGGACGTGGGCCGCGATGCACCCGCCGATGGCATTGCTGGAGGCTGAGTTGAAGACCGGGCGCACGCATCAGATCAGGGTGCATCTGGCCCACCTGGGCTTTCCGCTGGCCGGAGACGACAAGTACGGCGACTTTCCGTGGAATCGGGCACTCGCGAAGGAGGGTCTCAAGCGGATGTTCTTGCACGCCCGGTCGATGACCTTCCGGCACCCGGTGAGCGGCGAGCAAATGACCGTCAACGCAGCGCTGCCTGCAGATCTGCAGAGTTACCTGAGGCAACTCGACAGTCGTTCATCGACGGCTGACGAGGGAGTGCCTTGAAGCGCGACGGCGCGCCACTACCCTCGCGGCGATTCGAGCTGATCGTCTGGGATTGGGATGGCACGCTCGCCGATTCGACCGCCATCATCGCGGCTTCACTTCAGAACGCATGCGCAGCGATGGGGATTGCCATCCCGAGCGCGGGGGCTGCCCGCCATGTGATCGGACTCGGGCTGGCCGATGCATTGCAGCATGTGGCACCCGGGTTGCCGGCGGAACGCCATTGCGAGCTGACGCAGCATTATCGGAATCATTATCTGCATCACGACGCCGATATCCCCCTGTTTGCGGGAGCCGCGGAACTGCTCGCCGAGTTGCAGAGCGCAGGGCACTTGCTTGCAGTAGCGACCGGCAAGAGCCGTCGCGGCCTCGATCGGGCCATGGATCAGTACGGATTGCGCGGAATGTTCGCCGCTTCCCGCTGCGCCGACGAGGGATATCCAAAACCCCATCCCGACATGCTGCTTTATCTGATGGACCGGCTAAACGTGCGGCCCGCGCAAACGCTGATGATCGGCGACACCACTCACGACATCCATATGGCGCATAGCTCGGGCGTCACGGTAGTGGGGGTATCGTATGGCGCGCACCCGGTCGAGGAGTTGCAGGCCGCTGATCCGGTTGCGGTGGTGGATTCGATTGGCGAATTGCGCAGTTGGTTGACGAGCAGGTAACACCCTCGTTGCCCTTTGGCGGCCGGGATCACCGCCCGCCGGTGCTGAGCGATATTAGCCCGGTGGATATGCCTCGAGCGATAGCTTCGTGTCGATTCAGAACGCCCAATTTGCTGATCAGATTTGAAAAGTGAAAATTGGCGGTACGCTCGGCAATACCCAGCTTGGTACCGATGTCCCCGCTAGTGAGGCCGCGGGCAGCCATCTCCAGGCATTGCCGCTCACGAGGGGACAACGGGGCTCCCCGTTGACGGGGCGGCACGCCTTGCTCGAGGACATTAGCCATGAAAATGTCGTGAAAACAGGTCGCCAACATCATTACGTCCCCCAATCGACCCTTGAGCATCGATAGCCTCTCGGGGCTGACTGGAGATATGCTCGAATTCAATGCCACGATAATTCTCGCGTGAGTGGCATCCCGAAATGAAACGACAACGCCACTTCGTATACCAAACCGGGCTGCGTCTTTCAGAAACTCCTGCACCTGCCATTCGCCGGTGATAGACGCGGCATCCCACAAATACGGGGCAGTGCGGTTCCAAGTGTGCGTGAGGCGAGGGTCGACCTCCAGATATGCCTTCTGGTCATAGAGCGCCACCCACTCCTTGGGTAGCGTGGTCCATACATAGGCGCGGCTGTCATGGTGGGGTCGCGAATCGGTGGTGCACATGCCATACATAAAGCTCTCGTACCCAAGCGATTCGGCGATTTCAGCCATGGCCGTATCGAGTGGATTACCCGCTGCCGCAGTCTCTACCAGCGTGTTCAGGCGGTGATCCAGCGATGCGCCATGGTTCCCGTGTGGATCCGGCTCTAAGTGTGCAAGCATGGCACCTCCCCGATGGCCTATGTTGCGTGGGCGCCGGACCTTGGCGCCCGGCGTTGGAGCAGCATCGTATCCCCGAATAGGATTCCTGCCAAATCGGCCACTTTGTGGTGGACACCCGGTACGATTACTGCATATTCGTCACCTTGGGCAGTCCCGTCACCTGATCCCCCCGCGCAATGCCGTGCTCCCTGAACCAGCCTTTGCGCATCTCCAGCGCGTATCGAGCCGGTCCTTTCGACCCATGGGTATTTTCGGTTTGCGGTGCCATGTCCTCGATGTTCAGAATGCGGCCGCTGGCATCGATGAAGGCAATCGAGAGCGGGATGTAGGTGTTTTTCATCCAGAACGAAAGCGGCTCCGCGCGCTCGAAGACAAAGATCATTCCATGATCGGTGCGCAGGCTGAATCGGTTCATAAGGCCGGTGGCACGTTGCTCCATCGTTCGCGCGACTTCCGCCACAATCTGATGGCCGCCGATCGTCAACGGTACCGTCTCCAACGAATTCGCCGGCGATGCGGCGGCGGCGGCGGCGGTGGCGGGGAGCGGCAGGAGCGCGAAGGAGCATGCCAGTGATAGCGCGGCAAGATAGCGATTCATGGGTTCCATCCCTCCAGGTGAAGACGTGCGCTACGTTGGTACAGGAGCCAGCAGGCGAAGCTGGCGATCGTAAACGCCGCCATGCCGCTGGCCAGGGTCATGAGCGAAGTGGCGAGAAGCGGTGCGATCGTGCCGGCGTTGAAGGCCGCCAGCGCGAACTGCACGAATCCCTGGAGCGATGAAGCGAGGCCGCGCATCGTCGGAAAAGCATCGAGCAGCAGCAGGGTCACCGATGGCATGATGGCGCTCGACCCCATCGTGAACAGCATGATCGGCAGCACGTTCCAGATGGGGGCCGGGGGAAGCAACGCGCAGATCAGCAAATTCAGTACAACGCCGGAGAACGCGACCGCGTATCCAAGCCGGATGGTGCCCTGCGGCGAGCGGCGGCCCGCGAGTCGGCCGGAGATGAACGCGCCGATCATGACGCCCGAGATCATCGGCACGAAGAGCCAGGCAAAGCCCCACGTCGTGACGCCGAGCAGCCCGATGAGAAACGCAGGCGCGGCGGCGATGTAGATGAAGAAGGCGGCAAAGTTCAGCGCCGCAATGCTCGCCAGCAACAGGAAGTCCGAGTGGGTGAGCACCTGCCGGTAATTACGCCAAAGCGCTCCTGGCCGGAGCGTTTGTCGAGCCGCCGCCGGCAACGTCTCGGGCAGGCTGCGGTTCGCCCAGGCGTACAGCCCGCCTACGACCACCAGCAGTACCCAGAAGATGGAGCGCCATCCCAGCGTATTGAGTAATCCACCCCCGATCAGCGGGGCGAGGGCGGGCGCGACCGCGAACACCATCGTAATCTGGGACATGAGGCGCTGCGCTTCTGCCCCGTGGAAGCGGTCGCGGATGATCGCCCGGCCTACCACCAGTCCCGCGCCCGAGGAGAGGCCCTGTACTGCGCGAAAGAGCCACAACGATTCGATGTTGCCGGCCATGGCGCAACCAAGCGTCCCCACCGCATAGACAACGAGGCCGGCGAGCACGATCGGCCGCCGCCCGCAGGCGTCGGAAAGCGCACCATGCCACAGCATCATGAAGGCATAGGCGAACAGGTAGATCGACAGCGTTTGTTGCAATGCGAGCGGCGGCGCCGCGAGGTCGCGGCCCATGGCGGGAAACGCCGGGAGATACATATCCACCGAAAAGGTGCCCAGCATCGCGAGCCCGGCGAGCAATGCCGCGAACGACCAGCTGCGCCGCGGCCAATCCGTCGGCGGTACAAGACTCCGTTCGCGCACGCTACCGATCCGCAGCGTCAGCCGTATCGGGCCGGTCAGCGAGTGCCGCCGCTACTCTTGCCCGGTCAAGCGCCGGGGCAAAGCGGACGATGAAGTCATAGACGTACCCGCGCAGAAAAACGCCTCGCCGCAGCGCCAACCGGGTGGTGCTCGGCGCGAACAGGTGGGCGGCATCGATGCGCGTCAATGCGGCGTCGCGCACGGGGTCATAAGCCATCTGCGCGACAATGCCAACACCCATCCCGAGCTCGACATAAGTCTTGATCACATCCGCATCGAGCGCCGTGAGGACCACGTTGGGTTGCAGGTGTTCTGCATCGAACGCGGCGTTTATCTGCGAGCGTCCCGTGAAAGCGAAATCGTAGGTGATAATCGGATGACGGGCGAGAGCCTTCAGGGTGAGCGGCGCGACCACGGCTGCCAGCGGATGCCCGCGCGGTACCAGGACGCAGCGGTTCCATTGATAGCATTCCAGCGTGGCGAGCTCGGGGTAGGAGCTGAGCGCCTCCGTTGCAATGCCGACGTCGACTTCGCCCCGCGCCGTCTGTTCGGCCACTTGCACCGGGTTGCCCTGGTGCAGCACGAGCTTGACCTTGGGATATTGCTCGGAAAAATCGCGCAGTACCGGCGGCAGCACGTAGCGAGCCTGGGTGTGGGTCGTGGCGATGGCGAGCGTGCCGGCGTCGTCGCGTTTGTACTCGGCACCTACCTGCTTGAGGTTTTCGATCTCCTTCAGGGCGCGGCGCGCAGTGGCGACGACGGCGGCGCCCGCTTCAGTCAGGCAGGCGAGCCGCTTGCCCTGGCGGATGAAAACCGGCACGCCGATCTCGTCCTCCAGTTGCCGGACCTGCTTGCTGACGCCGGGTTGCGACGTATGCAGCGCCTCCGCCGCGTCCGATACGTTGAGGCCATGATCGACGATGGCGCACAGATAGCGCAGTTGCTGGATGTTCACGAGACGCGCGAGCGGAAAATGACTGCAGGTTAGAATTCACTCGATTATATAGGTCCGGTCATGGCCCAGTACTTCGTCGTCCACCCCGAAAATCCGCAACAGCGACTGATGCGCCAGGCTGCGGTGATCCTGCGCGAGGGCGGCGTGATGGCCTATCCCACCGACTCGAGTTATGCGCTCGGCTGCCAGTTGGGAGACGTCGCGGCAGCACGGCGGTTGCGCACCATCCGGGGCATCGATATCCATCATCACCTTACCCTGGTCTGTCGTGATCTCGCGCAGATCGGACGCTACGCGAGGATGGATACCTGGCAGTTTCGCGTTCTCAAGCAGGGCACCCCGGGCAGCTATACGTTTATCCTGCCGGCAACCGGCGAGGTCCCGCGCCGCCTGCAGCATCCCAAACGGAGCACGGTGGGAGTGCGCGTCCCCGACCATGCCGTCGTGCGGGCATTGCTCGCGGAGCTCGGGGAGCCCATCCTGTCCTCCACGTTGATCCTTCCTCTTACGAGCGAGCCCCTCAATGATCCGGAACAGATCCGCCAGCTGCTGGAACATTCGGTGGATCTCATCATCGACGCGGGTGCTTGTCATCTCGAGCCGACGACGGTCATCGATCTGGCTGCCGCGGTGCCTGCGCTCGTCCGTCTCGGGCGGGGAGACCCCGCGCGGCTGGGTATCGAAATGGCGCCCGCGGACCAGGACTTCGGTCCGTCCGGGAGGACTGGGGTAAAATAGGTGCCTCAATGGATTTTTCGCTGATTCAAACCATCGCGCTGTACGCGGTGCCGGTGGTTTTCGCGATCACGCTGCACGA
>JBDUCE010000088.1:0-8044 GCA_040003635.1 Betaproteobacteria bacterium | reverse complement strand
ACCGTGACGATCACGGCGGTTTATCCCGGCGCCTCCGCCGACACGCTGGCCAAGACGGTCGCGGCGCCAATCGAGGAGCAACTCTCCGGCGTCGAGAACCTGCTGTATTTCAACTCCAGCTCCTCATCGAACGGCCAGACCACCATCACCGCCACGTTCGAGGTCGGCACCGACGTCGACAAGGCGACCTTCAACGTCAACAACCGCGTGCAGCTCGCCACACCGCGGCTGCCCGAAGAAGTCCGGCGCAATGGCGTGACGGTCGCCAAACGCTCGCAGAACTTCCTGCTGGTCATTGCGCTCAACTCGCCGAAGAGCACCTACGACGCCCTGTTCCTTTCCAACTATGCGACGCAGAACGTCGTCGACGAGCTGAAGCGCATCCAGGGTGCCGCTGACGTTTCCATCTTCGGCGCGCGCGATTATTCGATGCGGGTCTGGCTCAATCCCGACCGGATGGCGCAGCTCGGGATTACCACCGGCGACATCACGAGTGCGATCAATGCGCAGAACGCGCAATTCGCCGCCGGCAAGATCGGCGCCGACCCGGCCCCCAAGGGCCAGACCCTGGTCTATACGGTCACGGCGCGCGGCCGGCTGGTCGAGCCGGAGCAGTTCGGTGAGATCGTGTTGCGCTCGACCGGACCCACCGGCGTGCTGCGCCTGAAGGATGTCGCGCGCATCGAGCTCGGCGCCCAGAGCTACGACGCGTCCAACAGCGTCAACGGCCAGCCGGCAATCGCGCTCGCGGTATTCCTGCAATCGGGCGCCAACGCGCTCGACGTTGCGGATGCCGTAAAGGCGCGGATGGTGGAGTTGAAGAGGGATCGATTCCCCGACGACGTCGATTACCTCGTGCCCTACGACACGACGCGCTTCGTGTCGGCCTCGATCAAAGAAGTGCTGAAGACCATCGGCGAGGCCGCGGCCATCGTGCTCCTGGTCGTGTTCGTCTTTTTGCAGACGTGGCGCGCGACCCTTATCCCGATGCTTGCCGTCCCGGTGTCGCTGATCGGCACCTTTGCAGGGCTGTGGCTTTTCGGCTTCTCGATCAATACCCTCACCCTGTTCGCGATGGTGCTCGCGATCGGCATCGTGGTCGACGACGCGATCATCGTGTTGGAAAACGTCGAACGCCTGATGCGCGAGGAGCACATGTCGCCCTTCGATGCGGCCATGGAGGCGATGCGCGAGGTTCAGGGCGCCATCCTCGGCATCGTGCTGGCGCTGTGTGCCGTGTTCATTCCCGTGGCCTTTCTTGGCGGTATCGCCGGCCAGCTTTATCGCCAATTCGCCGTGACGGTGGCGATCTCGGTCGTGCTGTCGGGGATTGTCGCCCTGACGCTTACACCCGCGCTGTGCGCCGTCCTGCTGAAGCCCGGTGCCCACACCGGGGGCCTGCTCGATCGGGTGTTCGTGCCGTTCAACCGCGGCTTTGGCTGGGCCACGCGGCATTTCCTGGGCGCAGTCGACATCGCGCTCAAGTGGCGCGTGATTGCCATCGCGCTGTTCGCCATCGTGCTGGTGATGGTCGCAGTGCTGTTCTGGCGCATCCCCGGAAGCTTCGCGCCGCCGGAAGACCAGGGGTACATCATCTCGGCCGTGGTGTTGCCCGATGGCGCCACGCTGGAGCGCACCGGCAGGACCACAGAGCAATTGCGCGGCATGATGAAGGACAATCAGGCCATCGAGAACTTCTTCATCGTCAACGGCTTCGACCTGATCGGCGGAGGCAGCAAGTCGAATGCCGCCACCATCTTCATGCCGTTGAAGCCGTGGGACGATCGCCAGCAGACCGCGCAGCAGCTCGCGCAGGAAGTAAGCGGCAAGGGATTCGCGCTTTCGGATGGCATCGCGTTCGCGTTCAATCCTCCGGCGATCCAGGGCCTCGGCGCGACCGGCGGTTTCGAGGTCTACGTGCAGGGGCGCACCGACGCCGATCCGCAGCGCCTCGCCCAGGTCACCAATGACTTCATCGCCGCGCTGTCAAAAAACGCGGTGTTGGCCGAAGCGCGAACGTTCTATCGTCCGACGGTGCCGCAGTTGCGGGTGGAGGTCGACCGTGAGAAGGCGCTGGCCCTCGGTGTTCCGGTCAACGATGTGTTCGCGGGATTGCAGGCGCAGATGGGGTCGCTCTACGTCAACGACTTCAACAAGGCCGGACGGACCTACCGGGTGACGATCCAGGCGGATGCGCCGTACCGAGCCCAACCGGACGACTTGGGCAACATCTACGTGCGCTCGACCACGACCGGCACCATGATTCCGCTGAAGTCGCTCATCACCGTATCGAACATCATCGGACCGGAGCAGATCGAGCGCTACAACGGTTACATCGCCGCCAAGGTCCTCGGTGGTGCCAAACCCGGGTACAGCTCGGGCGAAGCGCTGCGTGCCGTCGAGCAGGTGGCCAAGGAGACCCTGCCGAGCGCATACAGCATCGCGTGGACGGGTCAGGCCTTCCAGGAACAGCGCACCGGCAATGCCTCGATCTTCGCGTTCGGGTTTGCACTCATCATGGTGTACCTCATCCTGTCCGCACTCTACGAGCGGTGGGGCGTGCCGATGGCGGTGGTGCTCGCGGTTCCATTCGCCCTTCTGGGCGCACTGGGATTCGTGCTTCTGCGCGGCATGGAGAACGACATCTATTTCCAGATCGGCCTCGTGGTGCTGATCGGGCTCGCTGCCAAGAACGCGATCCTGATCTCCGAATTCGCAATGCAGGGCATGGAGCAGGGCAAGAGTGCCGCTGAAGCCGCGCGCGAGGCGGCGCGGCTGCGCTATCGCCCCATCGTGATGACCTCGCTGGCGTTCGTATTCGGCGTAGTGCCGCTGGTCACCGCCAGTGGTGCCGGAGCGGCCGCGCGCCAGTCGATGGGCTCCGGTGTCTTTGGCGGCATGATCGTCGCAACGTTCGTGGCGCCGATCTTCATCCCGCTCTTTTTCAGCCTGCTGGCGCGGAAGCCCAGGCCTTCCCACAAGCACGACGGCGTTCACGCTGCTGTCCCGGTTGCGACCAAGACATGAAGACCCGATCCTCTTCCCCTGCAACACTCGTGCTTGCCGGTGCGTTGGTCGCAGCGCTGTCGGCCTGCGCGCCGGTAGGCCCTGACTATCGCCGACCGGATATCGATCTGCCGGCCGCCTTTCCCGGAGCGCCGTCCGCCGAAGACGCGGGGCGCTTCATTCCCGCACGGTGGTGGATGCTCTACGGCGATCCGATCCTCGACGATCTGGTTGTCACGACGCTTCGCCGCAACGTGGACCTGCGCCGCGCGGCTGCGCAAATCGAGGAAGCAGAGGCGACTCTTTCCGAAGCCGCGGCAAGCATTTTTCCCGAAGTGGACTTAAGCGGCAGCAGCACCCGATCGCGCTCGAGCACGTTCAACGCCCAGACGCTCCCGACCGGCACGCCGGTGATCAGCAATTCGACCCGTATCGCCCTGTCCACCTCCTTCGAGCTCGATTTCTGGGGCAAGCTCCGGCGCGCCACCGAAGCGGCCCGCGCCCAGGCCTTCGGCACGCGTTATGGTCGCGACGTCGTGGCGCTGACACTGGCGGGCACGACCGTCCAGAGCTATTTCACATTGCGGTCGCTCGACGCGCAGATCGCCGTCACGCGGGCCATCCTCGCCACCCGGGATGACGCACTCGGCGTGGCGCAAAACCGCGCGCGCGGTGGATTGACGTCCGACCTCGATGTCAATCTGGCCCAGGGCGTGCGCGCCGATGCAGCGCTGCAGCTCGCCGAGCTGCAGCGACAGCGGGCACTGGTCGAGCATCAGCTCGGCACTCTCACCGGCAAGCTCGATCTGACCATTGCGCCGGGCGATCTGGAGCGCCTTCCGGTGCCGGCGACACCGCCGGTCGGACTGCCATCTTCCCTTATCGATCGCCGGCCCGACGTGCGGCAGGCAGAAGAAGCCGTCGCTTCGACCAGCGCCCTGATCGGCGTCGCCAAGGCAGCGCAATTGCCGACCTTCTCTCTCACCGGAAACGTGGGAGTGCAGAGTGCGGCGCTGGGCAACCTGCTTCGGTCGGGAGCACAGATCTGGTCTATCGGACCCTCGCTGCTGTTTCCGATCTTCGATGCCGGAAAGTATGCAGCGCGGACGCGGGAAGCCGAAGCCCGCCAAAAGCAAGCGGTTGCGGCGTACGAAAAAACTATCGAGACCGCCTTTCGGGAAGTCGCCGACGCCCTCGGCAACGCGCAGCAGGCCCAGGCAACGGTGCCCGACCTGCAGCGCAAGGTCGACGCCGCGCGCAACGCGCTAAGGCTGTCACGACTGCGCTACGAAGCCGGCTATTCCGCGTATCTCGACGTGCTCGATGCTCAGCGCACCGAGAACGCCGCCGAGTTGGCCCTGGTGCAGAACCGACAGGCACAACTCGTCTACAGCGTGGATCTCATGAAATCACTTGGCGGCGGCTGGTCGGCGGGGGACGTGATCCAATGACCGCCAGCGATCGCGCCTTGCGGTAGGCGCGATCGCTGCTGCTGCAGCGCTGCGCCATGGGTCGGGTTGCCTGAGGACTGCGCTGTGCTACCGTGACGGTTCCGCTTGTCACCCACACAGCACGCATGGAACCGCAACCGCCGACCGGTCTACCGGCCACCTCATCGATTCCGGGGGGCACCGCAACGCCTCCCCCCGGCGGCTGGGCCGTGGCCGCCGGGCACGGCGCTTCCTGGTGGCGGGAAGGCTGGCGGCTCTTCGCGGCGTTTCCCATGGTGTGGATCATCATGACGGTGCTTTTCGTCGCGCTGATGTTCGTGCTGGCGCTGATCCCCATTCTCGGCCATGTCGCGTCCACGGTGCTCTATCCGGTGCTGGTTGGTGGACTCCTGGTCGGTGCGCGCGCAGCGGATCATGGCGAGACGCTGACCTTCAATCACCTGTTCGCCTGCTTCGACCAGCGACTGGGGCCGCTGGTCATCGCCGGATTGCTGTATATCGCCGGCTGGTTTGTCATCTGGCTCTTCGCCATCGCGATCTGCGTCGCCCTGTTTGGCTTCGACAGCATCACGGCACTCATGGCGACCGACCCGACGCAAGGCGATTTCAGTGGGCTGGCTGCCTTCGGCATGGCTGTATTCGTCGCCTTGGCGGTGGTGCTGGTCCTGGGTACGCCGCTCATGATGGCGTACTGGTTCGCGCCGGCACTGATTGCACTGCGCGGCGACCGCCCGGTCGCGGCGATGAAGGCGAGCTTTGCCGCAAGCCTTCGCAACGTTCCTCCGCTCCTGATCTACAGCCTGCTCGGGATGTTGTTTGGCCTCCTCGCCACCGTGCTGCTCGGGCTGGGATGGTTCGTGCTGGCGCCGGTGTTCGTGGCCTCGGTGTATGTGAGCTACCGCGATATTTTCGCCGTGGAGCGCACGTAGCGTCAGTGCGCACGCTCCCAGTTGGGACCGGAGCCGATGTCCGCCACCAGCGGCACCGAGAGCTGGGCGACGCTTTCCATGAGTGCCGGCAATTCCGAGCGCACGCGATCGAGTTCGCGGGCAGGTACTTCGAACACCAGCTCGTCATGCACTTGCAGGACCAGCCGCGTAGCGAGACGCTCTTTGGCAATCCATCCGTCCACCGCAATCATGGCGAGCTTCACCAGGTCGGCGGCAGTCCCCTGCATCGGCGCATTGATCGCCGCCCGCTCGGCCCCTGCGCGCCGCGGCCCACTCGCGGCCTTGATATCCGGCAGCCAGAGCCTGCGGCCGAACACCGTTTCCACGTAACCCTGGGTCCGTGCGATCTCGCGGGTGCGCTGCATGTACGCGGCCACCCCCGGATAGCGCGCAAAATACTTGTCGATGTATTGCTGCGCGGCGCCGCGCTGGATGCCGAGCTGGATCGCCAGGCCAAAGCCGCTCATCCCGTAGATCAGCCCGAAGTTCACGGCCTTGATGTAGCGCCTCTGCTCGATGGTGACGCTCTCGGGTGGCACGCCGAATATATCCGCCGCCGTGGCGCGATGAATGTCGGCCCCTTCACGAAACGCCTTCAGCAGCGCCGGGTCCTCCGAAAGATGCGCCATGATGCGAAGCTCGATCTGCGAGTAGTCCGCCGAAACGATTGCATGGCCCGGCGGGGCGATGAATGCCTCGCGGATCCGCCGGCCCTCCACCGTGCGCACCGGGATGTTCTGCAGGTTCGGCTCGGATGAAGCGAGCCGGCCGGTCACCGCGGTGGCTTGGTTGAACGTGGTATGCACGCGGCCCGTGCGCGGATTTACCCGCTGCGGCAGCTTGTCGGTATACGTCGACTTGAGCTTGCATAGCGTGCGATGCTCCAGGATGAGCTTGGGCAGCGGATAATCCGCAGCGAGCTCCTGCAGCACGTCCTCGTCGGTGGACGGCTGTCCGGTCGCCGTTTTCTTGCGCACCGGCAGCTTCATTTTCTCGAACAGCACCTCGCATAGTTGCTTGGGCGAGCCCAGGTTGAACGGTTGCCCAGCGGCCTCGTGCGCCGCGTGTTCCAGGGTCATGATGCGCATGCCAAGCTCAGAGCCCTGCGCATTGAGCAATGCGCTGTCGATCAGGACGCCGTGGCGCTCCATGCGAAAGAGAATCTCCCGAACCGGCATTTCGATGTCGCCGTAGACATGCGCGAGCCTTGCGTCTTCCGCGATCCGTGGATGCAGCCGGCGATGCAGTTGCAATACGATGTCGGCATTCTCGGCGGAATACTCCATCGCGCGTTCGACCGATACCTGATCGAACGGGATCTGTGTCGCTCCCTTGCCCGCCACTTCGACATAAGCGATCGTTTTTACGTCCAGGTGGCGTCCGGCAAGATTGTCCATGTCGTGCGGCTTGTGCGAGGAGAGGACGTAGGACTCGAGCGCCGTGTCGTGCGCCACGCCTTTGAGCGCCAGGCCATGATTGGCGAGCACGTGCTCGTCGTACTTCAGGTTCTGGCCGACCTTCGCCCGTGCCGGATCGGCGAACCACGACGCCAGTCGCGCAAGCACGCTATCGAGAGAGAGTTGTGCAGGCACACCCGGGTAGCGATGCATCAGCGGCAAGTAGCACGCGCGTCCAGGCTCGGTCGCGAACGCAAGCCCGACGATCTTGCCTTCCATCGGATCAAGGCTCGTGGTCCGGGTGTCAAAGCACGTGAGCTCCGAGCGCTCGAGCACGTCCATCCAGCGCTCGAACGCGGTCTCGTCGAGCACGGTCTCGTAGTGCCGCGGGACCGCAGGCGGGGCATCATTGCGCGGGACATCGATCGTGTCCTCGCGGCCTGGATTGCCGCGCGCCGCACGCCCGGCAATCGCGGCATCGGGATCGTCGCTCCGAGCGATCGCCTGCAGGTCACGCAGCCACGTCTTGAACTCGTATCGGCCATAGAGCTCGCCCAAGGCCGCGCGATCCTGCGCCATGAGCTTCAGCTCCTCGAGGTCAACCACCGGCAGCTCGCAATCAGTCTTGACGGTCAATAAGCGCTTGCCCCGCGGCAGCCAGTCGAGCGCTGTCCGCAAATTCTCACCGACGACGCCGGGGATTTCATTGGCGTGCGCCATCACGGCGTCGATAGTGCCATACTGGGCAAGCCACTTGGCGGCGGTTTTCTGGCCGACTTTGGCCACACCCGGCACGTTGTCGATCGCATCTCCGGTCAAGGTCAGGAGATCGAGCAGCTGATCCGCGCGCACGCCGAATTTGGTGATGACCCCGGCGTCGTCCAGCGTCTCGTTGCTCATGGTATTGACGAGCTTCACCCCCGGGCGCACCAGTTGCGCCAGATCTTTGTCGGACGTCGAGATGACGACATCGACGCCGCGCTCACCGGCGATGCAGGTCAGGGTGCCGATAACGTCGTCGGCCTCGACCGCTTCGACCATCAGGAGCGGCCAGCCTTCGGCGCGCACACAGCGATACAGCGGCTCGATCTGGGCCGAGAGATCACTTGGCATCGCGGCGCGGTTGGCCTTGTATTCGGGATACCAGGCGTCGCGGAAGGTCTTGCCCGGCGCGTCGAAGACGACGGCAAAGTAGTCCGGCTTTTGGTCCTGTACCATACGCCGGAGCATGGCGAGCACG
>JBDUCE010000087.1:0-8203 GCA_040003635.1 Betaproteobacteria bacterium | reverse complement strand
GCGCTGCCGATCTATCCCACCAACGCCCTCAAGTACAACCTGACCTGGAGCACCGACGGGTTGATCAACGAGTACTGCAATCCCTGCGAAGCCATCGTCGACGGCGAGCTCAAGGAAACGCTGGCGCTCGAAGAGAACGAGGTCTTCTCGCTCGACGGCATCGCTTATGAAGCATTCAATACGTCCGGCGGGTTGGGCACGCTGTGCGACACCCTGTCGGGGCGGGTCGAGAACCTGAATTACAAGACCGTGCGCTATCCCGGCCATCGCGACCTCGTGAAGATGCTCATTCGCGACCTTCGCCTCGGCCAGCGACGGGCGCTGCTGAAGGACGTACTAGAGACGGCCATACCGATGACGCTGCAGGACGTGGTTCTCATCTTCATCACGGTGAGCGGCACCAGGGGAGGGCGGCTCACTCAGCAAAGCTATGCCAAGAAAATATACAGCCAGACCGTCAATGGCCGTCATCTGTCCGCCATCCAGCTGACGACGGCGGCGGGCTTGTGCGCCATGGTGGACCTGCTGCAGGAAGGCAGGCTGCCCCAGCAGGGGTTGGTGCGTCAGGAAGACGCGGCGCTTCCGGATTTCATCGCCAACCGCTTCGGCCGCTATTACCAGTAACGACGTTCACCGGGAAATGCCATGGATATCGCGTCGTTGATGCGGGAACTGGGGGTGGACCTCGCTTCCTGGGCCGCAGCCGGGCCTGTACCCGCGCTCGGGTTGACTGGCAGGACGCCGATCGACGGCAGCGAGCTCGCGACGCTGCGCCTCGATGATGCCGCCTCCATCGCAGCCAAAGTGGTCGCCGCGCACGCCGCGTTTGTCGCCTGGCGCGATGTTCCGGCGCCGCGGCGCGGCGAGCTGATTCGCGTCTTCGGCGCGCGCCTGCGGCGCCACAAGGACACCCTGGGACGACTCGTCACCATCGAGTCGGGCAAAATCCTGCAGGAAGGCTTGGGCGAAGTGCAGGAAATGATCGACATCTGTGATTTCGCGGTGGGTCTCTCGCGCCAGCTCTATGGCTTGACCATCGCTTCGGAGCGGCCGGGTCACCGCATGATGGAGACATGGCATCCGGCGGGCGTGGTGGCGGTCATCAGCGCGTTCAATTTTCCGGTCGCGGTCTGGTCGTGGAACGCGGCGCTGGCGCTGGTGTGCGGCGATGCCGTCGTCTGGAAACCCTCCGAGAAAACCTCCCTCAGCGCGATCGCGTGCCAGGCATTGTTGCGTGAGGTGGCCCTCGAAATCGGCGGCGTTCCGGAAGGAATTTCGCAACTCGTTCTCGGCGCGGCGGCGCAAGGTGGCGCACTGGTGAGTGACCCGCGCGTAACGGTGGTGTCCGCCACCGGCAGCACGCGCATGGGACGCGCCGTCGCACACCTGAGCGCAGCGCGCCTGGTGCGCACGGTGCTCGAGCTCGGCGGCAACAATGCGCTGATCGCGGCCCCATCGGCGGAGGTGGACCTCGCGTTGCGGGCGATCGTCTTTTCCGCAGCCGGAACCGCGGGCCAGCGCTGCACGTCCCTGCGCCGATTGTTCGTGCACGACGCCATCTACGACCGCCTGGTGACCGGGGTGGCGGCCATCTATGCCAGGTTGCCGGTGGGCAATCCGCTCCATGCAGACACCCTGGTCGGACCGCTCATCGATGGCGCGGCGGCAGGCAACATGCACGCAGCGCTGGACACGGCCCGAGCCGAAGGCGGGCGCGTCCACGGCGGCGAGCGCGTCGTCATCACCGGCTGCGAAGGCGGACACTATGTGCGTCCCGCGCTGGTCGAGATGCCGTCGCAGACGCCACTCGTGCACCGCGAGACCTTCGCCCCGATCCTGTACGTCATGCGTTACCGGACGCTGGACGAGGCCATCATGCTCAACAATGCGGTGCCCCAGGGATTGTCGTCATCCCTGTTCACCAACGACCTGCGCGAGGCGGAAACCTTCCTGTCGGCTTCGGGCAGCGACTGTGGCATCGCCAACATCAACATCGGCCCGTCGGGCGCCGAGATCGGCGGGGCCTTCGGTGGCGAAAAGGAGACCGGCGGAGGCCGCGAATCCGGATCCGACGCGTGGAAAGCGTACATGCGGCGCGCGACCAACACCATCAACTACAGCCGGGCATTGCCTCTCGCGCAAGGCATCCGCTTCGACATCCAATCAACCGAGGAAAAATCCCCTTAATCGATCGCGTGCAGCGAATCCGCTGGCGAGCTCCCAGCAATTCACGATCGCGAGGCGAAATCCGCCGGGGGGCATGGCGTGCAGGGAAGGATCGCGTGCTTCGTGGAACGTGATCTGCACGCTCGAAACGCTCGGAATGCGCGACACTTCGTGCACCAGGGCGGACGATGGATGGCGATACGTCCGATTGACCGGGCCGAACAGCGGCACGCTGAAGCCATCGCGCCGGTCGCGCTCATCGTAGGCCCAGATGCCGTCGCGGTAGAGCCGGACCAGCGCGTCGACCCAACCCCGGCCATACAGATCGGGCCATTGATCGGTGACCCGCAGATGGGCCTCGATGAGGCTCCCCCCGATGGTCTCGAGATTGATCATGCCGGTGTAGCCGGGCAGATGTTGGCTCACCCAGGCGCCGAGACGCGCTTCGAGCACCGGTTCGGCGTTGGCGTGCACCGTCCAGTGGTCGAACGTGCCGCGCCCTGCAGGTATCCCGGTCGCATGACGCCACCAGCGCGCCTCACCCTCGACCACCGCGGCGTCCGAGCTCACGTGATCGCCGTCGAGCAGGGTCATCCACATGTGGCCCGCGACGTAGTTGCGCTGGTACTCCGCATCCGATGCGAGCACCCGGCTGCCGATGCCCATCCCCTTCAGGTTGACCATCGGTTTCGAGAACACCGGGAACGCAGGCGGCGTGGTGCCATGTGGCCCGGCCGGCAAATCCTGGCTCAGCGCGATGGCGATCTTGTCATAGACCCAGCGATGTTGCGGATTCCATGTCCAGGCGTCACTGTCTTCGGTCGGGATATTGATTTCGGACGGACAATCGGCATCGGCAAAGTACTGCATCCTCCACGGGTCGATCTCACAAATGGGCATAAGGGCAATGTTCGCGATGAATGTGGATCATGGTGATCATCTTCAATCCGCTGCGCTGCCCGCCTGCGCCAGGCGCAGCCATTGTCGCGCCCGTGGATGATCGAGCGCGGCGGGATTGACGACAAACTCGGGGCGGCGGCCTCCCAACGCGTCGACGATGCTGCGCAAGCCGATGGACGCCATGTTGTGAAAGCATTCGTCCGTCCAGCACAGCGAATGCGGTGTCAAGATGACGTTGTCCATCGCCAGGAGCGGGTTGGCGGGATCGACCGGCTCCTGCTCGAACACGTCGAGCGCGGCGCCGGCGATACGCCGCTCCCGCAACGCCGCGATCAGCGCCGTCTCGTCGACGATGGGGCCGCGTGCGACGTTGATGAAATACGCCTCCGGCCGCATCTGCGCGAGCTCGCGTTCGCCGACCAGATGACGGGTCGATGCATCCAGCAGGCCCGCGACCACCACGAAATCCGCCTCGCGCATCAATGCCTCGAGCGCGACGCGACGCACCCCCATGTAGGCAAGCTCGACGTCGTTCACGTGCGGATCGGCAGCGATCAGCCGCAAATCGAAAACCCGCGCCATGCGCAGGAGTTCCTTGCCGATCCGTCCCGCGCCGATGACGCCGAGGGTGCGTCCGGTCAAGCCGATGCCCATGTTATCCATGCGCTCGTGCCAACGGTTGGTGCGCGTCAACCGGTCCTTCTGCATCAGCTTGCCGGCAAGCGCGAGAACGAAAGTGAGCGCAATGGTTGCGACCGGACGCGGCATCGCGCTGGGCGTGTTGGTGACGAGCACGCCGGCGGCAGTCATGGCCGCGATGTCGACCGAGTCGTATCCCACGCCGTGGCGGGCGACCACGCGCAGCCGGCAATCGGTTCGCGCGACCGCAGCCGCGGGAACCCGCGGCGTGTTGACATAAATCGCGTCGTAGCGCGCTGCATGATCGGCATCGATCACGGGCACGAGGTCGGGCAGATATTCCCATTCGATCTGGGGCGCTTGGTCGAGAATTTCGAGCACAGGCCGGCCGAAGGCAGGCTCCCCCCGCGCGTCCAATATGTCGCGGGTAAGACCGACGCGGAATTTGTTCATCGTACGACCTCCTTTTCCATCGTCGCCGCGGTGCGCAGCACGTCGAGCCCGCGCTGCAGTGCGTCCTGCAGCATCAGTTGATCGATGCCGTAAGCCATCAGGCGAAATCCCCGCGCGACGAACGCACGGGCCGAGACGGCGTCGGTGGCAAGTATCGCCGGCGTCTTGCCGTGGGCGGCGCAGGCTGCGACGATGCGATCGAGCGCCTGCAGGAAAAGCGGGTGCTGGAATTGTCCCGGAATCCCCATGAAGTTGGTCAGGTCGAAGTGACCCACCCAGAGCGCATCGACCCCCGGCACCGCCGCGATCGCCTCGACGTTGCGCAAACCCTCGTCGGTCTCGATCTGGGCGATCACCAGCGCGCGCTGGTGCAACTGCGCCATCCTGGCAGCCACGTCGTCCGTGCCTTGATAATCATCGTGGGCAAAGCCGAAGGCGGCGCCGCGGCGTCCCAGGGGCGGGTAGCGCGTGCAGCCGACGATGTGCGCGGCTTCGCTGGCGGTGCCGACCATCGGCACCATCACCCCGAGCGCCCCGACGTCGAGCGCGCGCGCCACGAAATGATAGTCGCCCCGCGGCACCCGGGCGAGCGGGACGATGTCGAGGCCGCGGCAGAGCGCGACCTGCGTCTTGAGCGTTTCGAACCCGAGCCCCGTGTGCTCCATGTCGAACAGCACGAACTCGGCACCCGCGTTGCAGCAGATCTGCGGCAAGCCCGGGGAAAAGAATTCGAACACCATCGCGCCAACGGCTGACCCGCCGGCGGCGAGCCTCGCTTTGACTGGGTTATGTCGCACTGATTTCTCCGTAGTGTTCGTTGACTCCTCGCGCGGGGGAGCGCGGACAAGCCAATGCCGCCGGCGAATTCTGCACCATTCATGGCATGGCATGACTTACATCGGTGTAGATTTTGCGCGTGAATCCGGGCGCGCACTTCCAAAAATCAGTAAGTTATGGCAGGCAAACAACTTGCATGGCTTGGTGTCGCGGTGGCGCCGACATCGCGTCGGAAGCCGATTTTTCAAAGGAGCAGAAGATGAGTCATCATTTCAAGCGGAGATTGATTGTCGGCCTGATGGTTCCCGCGATCGGCATGATCGGAGCGGGTTTGGCGAACGCTGCAGATCCAACGTCCGCGGCGACAGGGCCCGGCACGGCCACCTCGCCCTCGAGCAGCATGGGTACCCCGGGAAACACGTCGACAACGGGAAGCTCCACCGCTGCAACGAGCGCGAATGGTGCCGACAAAGGTGCGCCCGCGGGAACATCCGGCAGTGACACAGCCAACCCGGCCAATGGCAGCACCCCCGCCGGCAGCAGCACAGCGAACCAAGGAGGCGGCGCGGCCCCACCGAGCGCCCAAGGCACGCCGACGGGTGCCTCGAGCGGAAGCCAGGCCGACCGCATTTTCGATCAACTCGACACCAATCACGACGGCATGCTGAGCCGCGAGGAATTCTCGCGCGCCCGTTTCGGTCAACCGTAGCCGCACCGTACTTCGTCGGGCCGGAAGACCCATCGCGTAGGTGGCGGGGCTTTCGCGCCCTCGGCTATACTGCGCGCCGAACGATGGCGTCGCCGCCATCCATTCGGCGCGTGCCGCTTAACAGCTTTTCGGTGGAACCAATGATCAACAAGCTCATTACCCCGGCGTTGGTGCTGCTCGGCGCTGCCTACTCCCTGTGCGCGTTCGCTCAGGTCAAGCCCGAGGTCCTAGTGGAGCAGCGCCAAGGCGCGATGCGCTTGCAGGGCAAGTACCTTTACGCGCTGCTCCCCATGGCGCAGGGGAAGATTCCCTACGACGCCGCCACCGTCGCTCGCAATGCCGGCTACCTCGAGGTGCTGACGGTGATGGCGTGGGACGGTTTTGATCCCGCTACTCAAGGCGAGAAAAGCCGCGCGTTGCCGGAAATTTACAAGGACTCCGCCGGATTCAAGGCGGCGGAAGAGAAGTTGCACACGGAGATGGCCAAGTTCGTTGCCACCGTCAAGACGGGCAACGAGGCCAACATAAAAACGGGGATCGTCGACCTCAACAAGGCGTGCAACAGCTGCCACGAAAACTTCCGTCAGAGGCGGTAGAGGATTTCCGCCGCCATTGAGGCAGGAGATGCCTCGCAGCGCGGGGCTTTTGCTTTCACGCGATGCCATGCAGCCGCAAAGAGCGCCCGAGCCAAACCGTCGGCAACGCCCGCGCATCGCCGCTTCACGCAAAAAAGGGTATGCGTGCGCGATAGTGTTGCTGCTGGCATTGACAGGCAGCGCTGCGTACGCTCAGGATGCAAGGCGAGGCCAGTATCTGGCCAAGGCCGGCGGCTGTGTCGGCTGCCACACCGAGGACAGGCAGGGTGCAGTGCCATTCGCAGGCGGCCGCGGATTGAAGACGTCGTTTGGCGTCTTTTACGGCCCGAACATCACGCCGGATCCACAGGCCGGCGTGGGACGCTGGAGCGAGAGTCAATTCATGCAGGCAATGCGCAACGGGGTGCGTCCCGACGGCGCTCATTACTTTCCGGTGTTTCCATATCCATCGTTCACCCAAATCACGGATGGCGATCTGCGTGATTTATGGGCTTATCTGCGAACGCTCACGCCCGATGCCCGGCGCAATCGGGCGCACGAGATCAAATTTCCGTTCGGCTGGCGGCCGGCGGTGGCGCTCTGGAAGTGGTTCTTCTTCACGCCTGGTCCGTTTCACAGCGAACGTGGTGCTCCGCAAATCGATCGTGGCGCCTATCTCGTCGAGGGGCTGGGTCATTGCAACGAATGCCACACCCCACGCAATGTTCTCGGCGGCCTCGTGCGCAGTCGGCACCTGGGCGGCGTCAAGGGGCCCCAAGGCAAGGGTGTACCGAATCTGACGCCTGCGCGACTCAAGCAATGGAATGATGCCGAGCTCGCCGAATTCCTGACCACCGGCATCACGCCCGAATTCGATAGCGCGGACGAGGCGATGGGCGAAGTGATCCGCAACACCACCAGCCAGCTTTCGCCGGAGGACCTGAGGGCAGTGATTGCGTATCTGCGCACCCTCCCCCCGCAGCCGGAGGTGCCGCGTTAGTGTAGCGTTGCTCCTGCTGCTCGCCGGATTGAAATCGGCCCCCGCAAATCCATTTTCAAGATGGGCTTCAAATGGCTGCTACCCGCTGTGCGGATGTTCTTGCCGGGCACGTGCCCGAGGGCCGGCCGGTCACGATCAAAGGCTGGGTACGCACCCGTCGTGACTCGAAGGCCGGCATCTCCTTCGTGCATGTATCGGATGGCTCGGGGTTCCATCCGGTGCAGGTGGTCGCGCCCAACACGCTCCCGAACTATGCCGGTGAAGTCTTGCGGCTTACCGCCGGATGTTCGGTGGAGGTGACCGGCACCGTGGTGCCCTCCCCCGCGAAAGGACAACCGTTCGAGCTGCAAGCCACGAGCATCGCGGTCTTGGGCTGGGTCGACGACCCGGACTCCTACCCGATTCAACCCAAGGCGCACTCGCTCGAGTTCCTGCGCGAAGTCGCACATTTGCGGCCGCGCACCAATGTCATCGGAGCGGTCACCCGCGTGCGTCACACGATTGCCCAGTCGATCCATCGGTTTTTTCACGAGGCAGGCTTCGTCTGGGTCAATACGCCGATCATCACCGCTTCCGACGCAGAAGGCGCCGGCGAGCTTTTTCGGGTGTCGACACTGGACCTCATGAACCTGCCGCGCACGCCGGACGGCAAGGTCGATTTCACGCAGGAGTTCTTCGGCCGCGAGACCTTCCTGACGGTGTCGGGACAGCTCAACGTCGAGACCTACTGCATGGCCCTCTCCCGGGTCTATACCTTCGGCCCCACGTTCCGTGCAGAAAATTCCAACACCAGCCGGCACCTCGCCGAATTCTGGATGATCGAGCCCGAAATCGCATTCGCGGATCTGGGTGACAATGCCACGCTGGCGGAGGCGCTGCTGAAGCACATCTTCAAGACAGTGCTCGCCGAACGCGCCGACGACATGGCTTTTTTCGAGGAGCGCATCGAAAAGGGCGTCATCGCCAAGCTGCAGGGCATCGTCG
>JBDUCE010000086.1:0-8223 GCA_040003635.1 Betaproteobacteria bacterium | reverse complement strand
GCGTTGCCGCCATAGCCCGAGCCGAATGACCAGATCTCCCGCGTCTCCGGAAAGTGCACGATGTACTTGTGGTCCTTGTTGCACGGCCAGGTCACGTCGCGCTGCCCGACGGCGAGCGGTGCTCCCACCGAGTGGACGCAGGGCACGAAGGTGCCGTCGGTCCCGAGCACGTCGAATACGGGCTTTCCCATGCGGGTCATGATCTTCATGCTCACCACGACGTACGCGCTGTCGGAAATCTCGACCCCGATGTGGGCGATGTCACTGCCGAGGGGCCCCATCGAAAACGGGACCACATACATCGTGCGGCCGCGCATGCAGCCATCGAAAAGTCCCTTCAAAGTGTCGCGCATGGCGCTCGGCGCGACCCAATTGTTGGTGGGCCCGGCGTCTTCCGCGCGGGCGCTGCAGATAAAGGTGCGGTCCTCGACCCGCGCCACGTCGGAGGGATCGGACCACGCCAGATAGCTGTCCGGCCGCTTGGCCGGGTTGAGGCGTTGCAAGGTGCCCGCGTCGACCATTTCCGCGCAAAGGCGGTTCCATTCGGCATCGCTGCCATCACACCACGCGATGCGATCCGGCTTGGTGAGCGCCGCCACCTCCTGCACCCATGACAAGAGTCGCGCATGACGGACGTAGGACGGCGCCGATACCGTGGCCGCGAGCGTTGAGAGCGTGTCGGTTGCGTTCATTGAGGACTCTTCCGGAATGACAAAAATCTGCGCGGCGCGTGCACTTCACGCCGGTGAACCCATGAGGTTAACACGTGCCGGACACGGTTAAAACGCCGCTCCGCGATGTGGAACACAACCCGGTGCGCGTATCGAATTTGCGGACGCGTAACCGACCTCCAGACACGCGCCAACCGAGCTGCGACGCCGGTTACCGTTCGCGGCGAACCGCCCATGGCGATGGCGCAGGAAAGATCACCCACGCGACCGCCGGCGCCGGAACGCGGCAACGCCGGCGATGCTGCCAATGACGACCGCCAATGCGAGCTCGAGCCGGGGATTGCGATTCAGAAACGCCACGGCCCGCCGCGTCGCGGGTGCCTTGGCCCGCGGGCGCAGGGGCCACCGACGCCGGCCGCTGCGCGCCTCGGGCGTGCCGAGACCCGAGTGCTCGCTCGCATCCGCCAACCGGCTCTTCGTAGGAATCGCCGTCGCGACATTGCTGTCCGCTTCCGCGGCCTTCCGCTGACCCTGGCGAGACCCGTAACGGTACGCATACACCCACGTAAATTCCGCGCCGAGCAGAAAAATCTGTGCCGAGTAGTAAACCCAGACCAGCACGACCGCAAGCGCGCCCGCCGCACCGAAGCCGGAAACGACGCTACTCTTGCCGATGTAGAGGCCAATCAGGAATTTGCCGATGGTAAAGAGCAACGCGGTGACACCCGCGCCGATCCAGACGTCATGCCAGCCGCTGCGCGCGCGCGGCAGCCACTTATAGATCATCGCAAACAGCGCCGAAACCACCACCAGGCTGAACAGGAAATTGACGACCTGCAGCAAAGCTTCCCAGCCACTGAAAAGCGGACCCCACCAAGTTCCGATCGCCGCAATGCCCGCGGTAACGACGAGTGACACCAAGAGCAGGAAGCCGACACCGAGGATCATGCCGAACGACAACGCCCGCGTGCGCAGCAGATTCCAGAGGCCTTCCTTCTTCGCTGCCGCCGGCGCTTCCCAGATCCGATCGAGAGCGGATTGCAATTCCGCGAACACCGTCGTCGCGCCGAACATCAGCGTCACCACGCCAATGATGGTGGCGAGCGTGCTCTTGCCCGGATCGCTGGCACTCTTGACCATGCCCTGGATGGCCGCCGCGCCGTCGCTACCCATCAGGCCCTGCAACTGGGCAAAGATTTGTCCGGAGGCCGCCTCCCGGCCCAGCACGAGCCCCGCGACCGCGATCACGATCAGCAGCAAGGGTGCGATCGAGAACACGGTGTAGTAGGAGATCGCGGCCCCCATGCTCGGGGCGAAATCGTCGACCCACGCCGACACGGTTTCGCGCATGAGTTGCCACATTTTCCTGGGACTGGTGATGACGCGTTGCGCCTGCTCTTTGGCGTGCTTGGTCACCGGCTCGTTATGGGCAGACATGACAGACTCCCGCGGACATCGAAGCCATCACGTCGCAACCTCCGTGCCATCTCCCGCCGCCACGCACCGGCTGGACCAAGCGCGGGCCGGCGGCATTTTTTGCACGCCGCTGGCGCCGCTTTTCCTTCGCGCGGTGGTGAACTTGCGTCATTTTCCGATGCAGAACCGCGAAAAGATCACGCCCAGGAGCTCATCCGCCGAGAACTCCCCGGTAATCGCGGACAGCGCGGCCTGTGCGCCGCGCAGTTCTTCGGCCAGTAGCTCGAGCGGCGGGACCGGCGAGGCGAGATGCCGGCGCGCGCCATCCAGATGCAAGGCCGCGGCCCGCAACGCTTCGAGATGCCTGGCACGGGCGAGAAAGGTGTCCTCCATCGTTTCCTGTGCGCCTGCCATTTCGAGCACGACGCGCCTGAGAAGCTCGACACCCTCGCCCGTCTTGGCCGAGAGCCAGACATCGAACCGGCGCGCCGCCCCCTCGAACGTGACCGCCGCGACGCACGCCGGTGCGCGTCCGGCCAGATCGATCTTGTTGTGAATGATGACGCGCGGCAACGTCGCGGGCAGGCGCGCGAGGATTGCGTTGTCGCTGGCGAAAGCTTCGCGATCGTCCCCCCGCGCATCGATCAAGTGCAGCACGAGGCTCGCCTCACCCACTGCTTTCCAGGTGCGTTCGATGCCCATGGTTTCGATCGGATCGTCCGTGGGGCGCAAGCCGGCGGTGTCGACCAGAGTGACGGGGATACCGCCCAGGTCGATGGTGCTGCGCAACGCATCGCGCGTGGTGCCGGGGATTGGTGTCACGATCGCGACGTCCTCGCCCGAGAGGCGATTCATGAGACTCGATTTACCCACGTTGGGCTGGCCGATCAAAACCGCGACGAGGCCTTCGCGCAGCAAGGCGCCCTGACCTGCTCGCACCAGCAGACCGGCGAGCCGGTCGCGCGTCGCGTCGACGCGCGCGAGCGCATTGCCGGCCTGCACGAACGCCAGATCCTCTTCGGGAAAATCGAGCGCTGCCTCGATCAGCATGCGCAAGTCGACCAGGCCGTCGACAAGTGCGCGGACCTCGCGCGAGAATTCGCCCGAGAGACTGCGGGCCGCGGCCTTTGCCGCAGTGTTGGTCGCGGCGTCGATGAGATCAGCCACGCTCTCGGCTTGCGCCAGATCGAGCTTGCCATTGAGAAATGCGCGCTGGGTGAACTCGCCCGGCGCCGCGAGACGCGCCCCCACGGCAAGGCAACGCGCAAGCACCAGTCCCAACACCGCCGGGCCGCCATGCCCGTGCAGCTCGAGGACATCCTCGCCAGTGTAGGAATGCGGGGCCGGGAAAAAAAGACCGAGTCCCTGATCGAGCGGCTCCCGACCGTCCCCACGAAAAGTGGCGACCGTCGCCAACCGCGGTGTGAGGCGCTGTCCGATCAGCGCCTCCATGATCAAGGTGGCGTTGCCTCCCGAGACCCGAACGATGCCTATCCCGCCACGACCCGGCGGCGTCGCGATCGCGGCAATCGTGTCAGGGACTGCACTCATCCGCTGTCCTTCGCGCCTTGCATCCATCGTTTTCTTTGATGGAGCGACGCAGGTGCGAAAGTAACTCCGACAGGCGCCGTTAGCGCCGTCACGCGGGCCTGCCATGCGCGTGCCCGCGGGTCAGCGTCGCTTGGTCGCAGCCACCGCCGCTTCCTTCTCCAGCACGCGATTCATATGCCATTGCTGGCCGATCTGCAGCGTGTTGTTGATGAGCCAGTACAGCACGAGGCCCGCCGGAAAAAACAGGAACATCACCGAGAACGCGATCGGCATGATCTGCATGATCTTGGCCTGCATCGGATCCTGGATGGGGGTGGGCGACAGCCGAACCTGCAGGTACGCGGTGATGGCGTAGATCACCGGCAGCACGAACCACGGGTCCGGTGCCGAGAGATCGCGGATCCAGCCGACCCACGGCGCGTGGCGCAACTCGACGGCGGAGAGCAGCACCCAGTAAAGCGCAATAAAGACCGGAATCTGCACCACGATCGGCAGGCAGCCGCCGAGCGGATTGATCTTCTCCTGCTTGTACATCTCCATCATCTTCACTTGCAGCTGCTGCTTGTCGTTGGCGTATTGCTCCTGCAACGCCTTGAGCTTGGGTCCGATGACCTTCATCTTCGCCATCGACCGGGCGCTCGCGTGGTTCAGCGGATAAAACGCGCCCTTGATGAGGATGGTGAGCACGATGATCGACCAACCCCAGTTATGGATCAGGTCGTGCAGCCATCGGAGCAGCCAGAACAGCGGCGCCGCGATCACGGTGAAGATGCCGTAATCGACCACGAGATCCAATCCTTTGGCGAGCTTGGCCAGCACATCCTGCTCCTGCGGGCCCGCGTACAGCGGCACGCGCACCTCGCCGGTCTGGCCAGGGGCAATCGTGCCCACGGGAACGATCACGCCGGCCGCATAGAGGCCGTTGTCGAGCTTGCGGGTGTAGAACTCGCGCTCGGTCTTGGCGGCGTCCGAAGGCAGCCACGCCGCCACGAAGTAGTGCTCCACCATGCCGACCCAGCCGTTGTCGGCGGTCTTGGTGTACGGAAGCTTCCGCGAGGGATCGGCCGCGAGCTTGTCGATATCGCCGAATTCGACCTTCTTGAATTTGTCGCTTTCGTTGAAGATCACCGGACCGACGTAGGAAGCGGGCGCCATCGAGCTCTGCGTGCCCTGATGCTTGGTGTCGCGGGTGAGCTGGAAATAGGCGTACGGGGTGAGCGGCGCACTGCCCGCGTTGGTGACGTCGTAGGCCACGTCGATGACGTAGCTGTTGCGATGAAAGGTGAGCACCTGCGCGATCTTGTCGCCTTGGGCATCGGTGGCTTGCAGGCGCAGCTCGAGACGATCCTGGCCAGGTGCCAGCTCACGCGGCCCGGGCAGCACTTCGTAGATCGTGCGATGGGTGGGCAAGCCGTTGCCAAGCAATCCCGACTGGGCGATGAGGGTGCGATCGGGGGTGTGCAGCAACGGGTAGTACGGCTTGGACTGGTCGTTGACATCGGCGTGTCTGGCGAGCGCGATCGCTTCGATGACGCCGCCGGCGGTGTTTATCTCGGCGGTGTAAAGATCGGTGCGCACGCTGATGCGCTTCCCCGCGGCGCTGCTATCCGTGCCGGCCGCGGGCGGTGCGCCGGGTACTTGCGCGGTGATGGCGCCCGCCGGGGGCGCGTCGGTCGCCGCCTTGGCGGGCGTGGGAGCGACGGCCGATACCGGCGGCGGTGGCGGCCGATGTTCCCGCTGCCACGCCTCCCACAGGAACAGGGCCGAGAACGAGAAGATGACAAAAAGAATCAGGCGTTGCGTATCCATGACAACCTTGTAGAGGCGCTACCCGCGTGCGGCGGCGTTAAGGGACGGGATCGAACCCGCCCGAATGATACGGGTGGCAGCGCGCGATGCGCCGCAGCGCG
The DNA here is from genome assembly GCA_040003635.1 of Betaproteobacteria bacterium. GTDB lineage: Bacteria > Pseudomonadota > Gammaproteobacteria > Burkholderiales > Casimicrobiaceae > CAIWHR01. Next base: position 2,675 of record JBDUCE010000086.1, on the reverse strand, counting down.
AGCCACGCGCCCTTGAGCGCCCCGTGGCGCTCGACGGCTTCCCGGGCGTAATCGGAGCAGCTTGGATAGAACCGGCAATGCGCGCCCATGAACGGCCGGAAAAGATACTGGTAACCGCGGATGAGCGCCAGCAGCGCCGCTTTCAAGGTGCCTCCTGCGCTGGGGAAAGCAAGGACAAGAGCTCTGCGGCCTCGCCGGCAATGGCGCGAAATTGCGTGCGCGGGCAGCCGCGCTTCAGCCGGACGATCAGGTCATAGCCGGCGAGCTGCGGCCGCGCCGCGCGCACGATCTCGCGCAGCATGCGGCGCACCCGATTGCGATCGACCGCCAAAGGGAGGGCCTTTTTGCCGAGGACGTAGCCGACGCGGCCGGGAACACCGCGGGCAGGGGCATAGACGAGTTGCAGATATGCGCCCTCGCGCCGGCGCCCGATCTTGAACACCGACTCGAACGCGCCAGTGCCGGTCAGCCGGTAGCGGGGGTTCGGGTAGGCCGGCTCGGCGCCGGAGCGCAGGGTCAGGGGCTAAGCCGGACGCGGCCCTTGGCGCGCCGCGCGGAGAGCACCTTGCGGCCGCCGACGGATTTCATCCGGGCGCGAAAACCGTGCGTGCGCTTGCGCTTGACGACGGAGGGTTGGTAGGTACGTTTCATGGTGAGCGCCTGGAGTCAAAAAGCCTTACATTAGAGCGCGTTATGGTCTTGGCTGTCAATGGCGGCAACCTGCCGTGCGCCGACGGCAACCGGGCCGAAAAGTCAGCGGGCTGTGGATAACTTTTTCGTGACAGGTTACAATCGGCGGCAAGAAGGGGCCTGTCCCCGGGCACCTTGATGGCGACCCGATGGCGCTCGAACCCTCGCCATTACCGCCGCGCGCCATTCCCTCTCCCGCGCCGCCGACTTTCCCGCCCATCCTGGGCTCCGCACCACCCAAGGACGACCCTGGCATGTCCGTTCCCGTTTTCTGGCAACACTGTCTTGACGCTTTTCGCCAGGAGTTGACACCGCAGCAGTTCAACACGTGGATCCGGCCGCTGTCGGTGGTGCCCGTGGACGAGGGCTACCGGTTGCTGGCGCCCAACCGGTTCGTGCTGCAATGGGTCAAGGAGCGGTTTTCCCAGCGCATTACCGAGCTCGCGCAGAGCAGCGAAGGCAAGCCGGTCGCGATCGCCTTGGGCGTATGCGAGAGCAACGCTCCACCGGTCCTCGCGCCGGCCAAATCAGCCAAGCCCCCCAATGGCGACCCGGCACCGGCCCTGCCAGCGGCACCTGCTCCCATCGTACTGCGTCCGGCCGCGGTGGCCCGGCCGGGTTCGGGCATCAGCAATCCCCCGGTGCTCCCGCGGCGCCATGACCAGACGAGCTTGAACCCGAGCTTCACGTTCGCGAGCTTCGTGGCCGGCAAGGCCAATCAGCTCGCCCGGGCTGCCGGCATGCAGGTGGCCGATCATCCCACTTCGTATAACCCCCTCTTCGTCTACGGGGGGGTGGGGCTTGGCAAGACCCATCTCGTGCAGGCGATCGGCAATGCCATTCTGCAGCGCGAGCCCGCCGCCAAGATTCGCTACATCCACGCCGAAACGTACGTGTCGGACGTGGTGCGGGCTTACCAGCACAAGGCCTTCGATGATTTCAAGCGCCACTATCGCTCGCTCGACCTGCTGCTGATCGATGACATCCAGTTCTTCAACGGCAAGAGCCGCACCCAGGAGGAGTTCTTCTACCTCTTCAATACCCTGATCGAGGCGCACAAGCAGGTGGTGATCACCTGTGACACCTACCCCAAGGAGATCTCCGGCATCGAGGAGCGCCTCATCTCGCGCTTTGGATGGGGCCTTACGGTGGCGCTCGAGCCGCCGGAGCTCGAGATGCGGGTGGCGATCCTGCTGGCCAAGGCGACGGCAAGCGGCATCCGCCTGGACGAGCAGGTGGCGTTCTTCGTCGCCAAGCACATCCGCTCGAACGTGCGGGAGCTCGAGGGTGCGTTGAAGCGCCTGGCGGCTTATTCGAGCTTCCACGGGCAGGAAATCACCCTCGCCGTGGCCAAGGAATCACTGCGCGATCTGCTTGCGGTGCAGAACCGCCAGATCTCGATCGAGAACATTCAGAAGACCGTCGCGGACTATTACAAGATCCGCATTTCCGACATGCATTCCAAGAAGCGCTCGCGCGCCCTCGCCCGGCCGCGGCAGATCGCGATGGCGCTGGCGAAGGAGCTCACCCAGTTGTCGTTGCCGGAGATCGGCAGCAATTTCGGCGGACGCGACCACACCACCGTGCTCCATGCCTGCCGGCAAATCGCCAAGTTGCGCGACACCGTTCCCGAGCTCAACCACGACGTCAATTTTCTGTTGCAGGTGTTGCGCAACTAACGCCGGCGCGACCCGTCGCGAAGCTTCCGGCAAGCGCCGCGGAAGGCACGCGTTTCTCTGTATAAAAAGGCGGTTCCAGGCCGTGCAAACACGGTGTTTTTGAGCTATAATTTGTGGATTAAGCGCCGCCGCCGGCCGCAGACAAAAAAGCCCCCAAACGATCCACCGCGGCAACCGCCTTTGTCCACAGGTTTGAACCTCGTCCAACCCGCTGAAGGAACGGCATCTTTTCGGTTGATACCGGAACCGGGCCGGCTCCTGTTAGCTTGTTCTATGGTTAAACAATGCAACTAAAGCAGATCGCCC
>JBDUCE010000085.1:0-8230 GCA_040003635.1 Betaproteobacteria bacterium | reverse complement strand
CCTTCGATTTCATGAACGGCTTTCACGATGCCGCCAACTCCATCGCGACCATCGTCTCGACCCGGGTGCTGCGGCCGCAATGGGCCGTGGCGTGGGCGGCCTTTTTCAATTTCATCGCGTTTCTGGTGTTCGGCCTGTCGGTGGCCAATACCATCGGCACGGGTGTCATCGATCCGGCGCTCGTCGACCACTATGTGATCGCTGGCGCGTTGATTGGCGCCATCGTCTGGAACGTCATCACCTGGTGGTACGGGCTGCCGTCGAGCTCCTCGCATGCGCTGATCGGTGGCCTCGCCGGGGCCGCTGTGGCGAAGGGCGGCTTTCATGCCCTGGTCGGCCCGGGTTTTTTCAAGATCAGCCTCGCTATCGTGCTGTCGCCGATGCTCGGGTTCGTGCTCGGCATGGTGTTGATGACCGCCGTTGCGTGGCTTTTCTTCCGGGCGGCGCCGCGGCGCGTGGACCGCTGGTTCCGGCGTTTCCAGTTTGTGTCGGCGGCGATGTACAGCCTCGGACATGGCGGCAATGACGCGCAGAAGACGATGGGGATCATCGCCATGCTGTTGTTCGCCGCCGGCATCGGCGGACCCACTTTTCACGTGCCGTTCTGGGTCGTGCTGGCGTGCCAGGCCGCCATGGCGCTCGGCACCTTGTTCGGCGGCTGGCGCATCGTCAGGACCATGGGCATGAAAATCACCAAGCTCAAGCCGGTGGGCGGCTTTTGTGCCGAAACGGGGGGCGCGATCACGCTGTTCCTGGCGACGGGGCTGGGCATTCCGGTGTCGACGACGCACACGATCACCGGCGCCATCATCGGCGTTGGCGCCACCCGCAAGCTTTCTGCCGTGCGCTGGGGCGTCGCTCAATCGATCGTGTGGGCATGGATCCTCACCATTCCGTGCAGCGCCTTCATATCGGCTGTCGCGTGGCGGCTCGCACGCTACGCGTTCTGAACGCGAACAGGTGATGGCGCCACCCGCGGCCCGCTCGAAGTTGACTCCGCATCGCAGACGCGCTGCAGCGTTCCTTGGATTCGCAAAACGGGTTCACCGGCACTTGTCCGCTGGGGGCCTGACGCGGGCGGCGAGCAGCCTCTCCTTCACCACGCTCCTGGGGTTGGTGCCGCTCCTCACCGTGGCGTTTGCGTCGGTCGCGCGCTACCCGGTGTTCGAGGAATGGGTCACCGTGCTGGAACGCTTCCTGCTGCGGCATCTGCTGCCGTCGAGCGCTTACGCGGTGGTGCACGAGCAGTTGAACGAGTTCGTCGAAAACGCAGCCGGTCTCACTGGTGTTTCCATCGTGTTTCTGGTGCTGACCGCGATCATGGCCACCGCCACCGTCGAGCGCGAGATCAACCAGATCTGGGGCATTCGCTCACGACGGCCGTTCGCACGACGCTTCGTGACCTACGCACTAGGTTTGACCGCCGGACCGGTGCTGATCGGGGCGAGCATCGCCACCCTGAGCGCGTTCCTGTCGCAGTCCGCGGCCGCCGTGCCGTTGCGCGCCATGGTGGCGTACGGAGTGCATCCGGTGCCGCTCGCGATTGTCACTGCCGGCCTCATGCTGCTCTACGCGGTGGTACCGGCCCGGCACGTTCCCTGGCGGTGGGCGGCGGTCGGAGCGCTCGCCGCGGCAGTTGCGCTCGAAGGGGCCAAGGAGGCGTTCACTTTCTATCTCGTGAACGTACCGACGTACAAGGTAGTCTATGGCGCGCTGGCGGCGCTGCCGATCTTCCTGCTATGGGTCTACCTGTGCTGGATCATCGTGCTCGCGGGCGCGGCCGTCACCGCAGCGCTTACCGATCCGCCGAGCTGACACCATACGAGGCCAGCAGGACAAGGTGCGAAGCGCAACATGCACCCCGCGCGACATGCCGCATTGATCATCGGCATCCACCAGCCGAATCGCCTGGCCGCCTTGCCGAAAGGAGGCTGCCACGCTACATTTGAACGCATCTTTACTGCGGAGTCGAACCACTGTGTGGTCCATCATTCAAGCAGCAGGCTGGCCGATCTGGCTTCTGATCATCGCTTCGGTCATCGCCCTTGCACTCATTTTCGAGCGGCTGTGGTCGCTGCGGCAAAGCGCAGTGGCGCCGGCCGGGCTCGTCGACAAGGTGCTGGTCGGCTTTCGTGAACACGGTGCCTCGCCCGAGCTTTTGGCGGCGACGACGCGCCAGGGGCCGCTCGGACGCATCCTGGCCGCCGGCCTTGCCAACGTGAAAAGCCCGCGGCCGGTGATGAAGGAAGCCATCGAGGAAGTGGGCCGCGGGGTGACTCACGATCTCGACCGGTTCCTGACCACTCTGGGTACGATCGCGGCCATGTCACCTCTGCTGGGGCTGTTCGGCACCGTGGTGGGGATGATCGAGATATTCGGGTCGCAAGGCGCGGCGGGGTCCAATCCCATCCAGCTCGCGCACGGCATATCGGTCGCGCTCTACAACACGGCCTTCGGATTGATCGTGGCGATTCCAAGCATGATCTTCTATCGCCATTTCCGGGCAAAGGTCGACGGCTTCGTCATCGAGATGGAGCAGCAGGCGATCAAGCTCGTCGACTTCGCACACAACGAGCGCCACTGACCGCGCGGCCCGATGAATCTTCGCGGCACGCGCCCCCGGGACGATCCCGAGATCAACTTCATTCCGTTGATCGATGTCCTGCTGGTCATCCTGATCTTCCTGATGGTGACGACGACCTACCAGCGGGTCGCCGAACTGCAGATCACGCTTCCCGAGGCCGACGCCGACCAGATGAAGCAACGGCCGAGAGAAATCAACGTCGGCATCGACGCCCAGGGCCACTACGTGATCGATCGCACGGTGTTTGCATTCACCACTGTCGCGGCGCTCGGGGATTCCCTGCGCCGGGTCGCGGGGGACGCCAAGGATCCGGTTGTCATCATCAATGCCGACGCCAACGCCACGCATCAGTCGGTGATCCACGTGATGGAGGCGGCGCGTATGGCGGGACTGATTCACATTACCTTCGCCACGCAGTCCCCCGCGAAGTGATGCCATCGCTGCGCCGATGTCGTCCACGCACGGGCCGGCACGCGCTCGAGCGACCCTCGCATGACACTGCGTGAGCGTTTGGCCGAGGCGTGGTATGCGCCGCGCCTCACGCCGCTCGCGGCCGCACTCTCACCCCTGGCTGCACTGTTCGCCGGTCTCGTCGGGACGCGTCGCCTGCTCTACCGCATCGGCCTGCTGCCACGGGAGCGCTTGCCCGTCCCGGTGCTGGTCGTGGGCAACATCACCGCCGGCGGGACCGGCAAGACGCCCCTGGTCATGGCGCTGGCCCGGGCACTCGAAGGGCGCGGGTGGCATCCGGGGGTTGTCAGCCGAGGCCACGGCCGCGGCGGCGGCTGGGACGTGCGCGTCGTCGATGAAGCAGCAACGGTGGCCATGGTCGGCGATGAGCCTCTCCTCATGGCCCGCAATGGCATCCGCGTTGCGGTGGGCGCGAGGCGCGCGGAGGCGGGGCGCGCGATGCTGGCCGCCTATCCGCAATGTGATCTGCTGATCGCCGACGACGGATTGCAGCACTATGCGCTCGCCCGGGACGTGGAGATCGCAGTGGTCGACGGCGCACGTGGCTGCGGCAACGGTATGCATCTCCCGGCCGGTCCGTTGCGCGAATCGCCGCGGCGCCTCCGGACGGTCGACGTGGTGGTGGTCAACGGGGACGACCGTGGACTCGCCACGCGGCGGGGCGCTTTTTCGCTGCACCTCGCCGGCGAACTGTTCACGTCGGTGCTGCAACCGGCGCACACGGTGCGCGCATCGGCGTTCACCGGTGCCCATGTGCACGCGATCGCCGGGATCGGCCGTCCCGAGCGGTTCTTCGAGACCTTGCGCGATCTCGGCCTCACGCCGATTTGCCATCCGTATCCCGACCACCATCGCTACACGCGCGAAGAGCTGGCACTGCCGGGCGCGACGGCCATCCTGATGACGGAAAAGGATGCGGTAAACTGCGCGGACGCAGCCGATGAGCGTTGCTGGTATCTGCCGGTCGTCGCCACCATCGATGCGGCGCTTGTCGATTGCATCCTCGCGCTCGTGGCGTCGCGCGCTGGCACCGCCGGTTCCTGCCACCGGCCTCCCATCTCCACGGCACGGGGCTGATCAAGGAGACAGACCGTCATGGATATGAAGCTTCTCGAAATACTCGTCTGTCCGGTCACCAAGGGGCCGCTCGTCTACGACAAGGAGCGACAGGAGCTCATTTCAAAATCGGCGCGGCTCGCGTATCCCATCCGCGACGGGATTCCCGTCATGCTCGAGGATGAGGCACGCAAGCTCGCGCCCGAGGAATGCGAGTGACGGGCGCCCGCCATTGAACCGTTGCGCGCCGCCGTGCCCTGCCGGCTCGCCAGTCGTTTTCCCAAGGTAGGGATCGTGTAATGGCCGCCTTCACCGCGCTCATCCCGGCGCGTTACCACTCGACCCGACTTCCGGGCAAGCCACTGGCCGATATCGCCGGCAAGCCCATGGTCGTGCGGGTGGCGCAACAGGCCCTGCGTGCGGGCGCGCTGCAAGTCGTGGTGGCGACCGATGACGAGCGCGTGCACGCGGCCGTCGTGGCCCATGGCGTCACCGCCTGCATGACCCGGGCCGATCACGCCACCGGCACCGATCGCCTGGCGGAGGCCGCGGCGCAGCTTGGTCTTGCCGACGACGCCATCGTGGTCAATGTGCAAGGCGACGAGCCCTTGCTGGCACCGACGCTGATTGCCGCCGTGGCCGCGCGGCTGGCGCGCGATCCGCACGCCGCGATCGCCACTGCGTGCCATCCCATCACCGACGCAACGGAAGCGTTCAACCCCAACGTGGTCAAAGTGGTGCTCGACCGCGAGGGCACGGCGCTCTATTTCAGCCGGGCGACCGTTCCCTGGGCCCGCGATGCCTTCGCCGCGAATCCGGGTGCGCTTCCGCCGGGATTGCCGCTCTATCGCCATTACGGCCTGTACGCCTATCGCGCCGGATTCCTGCGCAACTACGCGTCACTGCCGCCGGCACCGATCGAATCGTTCGAGGCGCTCGAGCAGCTTCGTGCGCTATGGCACGGCTTCCGCATCGTGGTCGAAATCACCGCCGGTGCGCCGGCGCCGGGGGTGGACACACCCGAGGACCTGGCGCGAGTGTGCGCGCTGTTCGGGGCGGGCGATGCCTGACCAGGGCAACGGGCCGCATTGACCGGGCCAATGGTTGCCGCGAGAATCCCGGGACGAAGAGAGGTCGGCTGCATGGTTGCAAGCCTGCCCGCCCCGCTGATCGCGACCCATCCCGAGGTTCCCTGACCAATGCGACTCATCCTGCTTGGCCCCCCCGGCGCCGGCAAAGGCACGCAAGCGACCTTTATCAAGGACGCGTTCGGCATTCCGCAAATATCCACGGGCGACATGCTGCGCACGGCGGTGAAGGCCGGCACGCCGGTCGGCCTCGCGGCGAAGAAAGTGATGGATAGCGGCGTGCTCGTGTCCGACGACATCATCATCGGCCTGGTGCGCGATCGATTGCGCGCGCCGGATTGCTCGGCCGGCTACCTGTTCGACGGATTCCCGCGCACCATCCCCCAGGCCGAGGCGATGCGCGATGCGGACGTGGCGCTCGATTTCGTGCTGGAGCTCGACGTTCCCGATTCGGCGATCGTGGAGCGGATGAGCGGGCGTCGGGTGCACGTGGCGTCGGGACGGACCTATCACCTGAAGTTCAATCCACCAAAAGTTGCCGGCAAGGACGATCTCACCGGCGAAGCGCTCATCCAGCGCGAGGACGATCGCGAAGAGACGGTGCAAAAGCGCCTCGCGGTGTATCACGCCCAGACCGAACCGCTCATTGCCTACTACGAAGGCTGGATCGCCACCGGTGCTCCCCGGGCACCCAAGTATCGGCGGGTCGAAGGCGTTGGCCCGGTCGAGGCGATACGCACGGCCGTCATGGCCGCGCTTGCAACGTGATCAAGGCCCCGGCACCCTCGCACTCCGCACTTCACCCAGGCTGCGGCTTCGCCCGCGCTCATTGACGATCCTTCAAAATCATGTCTCCACGTAATGCCTTCTACGCCCAATCCGGCGGCGTGACCGCCGTCATCAATGCCAGCGCCGCCGGGGTCATCGAAACCGCCCGCAAGCATCGCACTCGCATCGGCCGGGTCTACGCGGGTGCCAACGGCATCCTCGGCGCGCTGACCGAGGACCTGATCGACACCAGCAAGGAATCGCCGGCGTCGATTGCGGGCTTGCGGCATACCCCCGGGGGAGCTTTCGGATCGTGCCGCTATAAGCTCAAGGGCCTCGACCAGGATCGCGCGCAGTACGAGCGGCTGATCGAGGTCTTTCGCGCGCACGACATCGGGTATTTCTTCTACAACGGCGGCAACGATTCGGCCGATACCTGTCTCAAGGTGGCGCAGTTGTGCGAGCAACTGGGCTATCCCCTGACCGCCGTGCACGTGCCGAAGACCGTCGACAACGATTTGCCGATTACCGATAACTGTCCGGGATTCGGCTCGGTCGCCAAATATGTCGCGACGTCGATGCGCGAGGCCGCTTTCGATGTCGCGTCAATGGCCAGAACCTCCACCAAGGTGTTCGTCCTCGAAGTCATGGGACGCCACGCCGGCTGGATCACGGCGGCAGTGGGGATGGCGGAGGATGCGCTGACGCCGATTCCGCTGGTGCTGCTCTTTCCGGAAATTCGATTCGACGAAGCGAAGTTCATCGCTGCAGTGGACCAGAAGGTGAAGCATTTCGGCTACTGCTGCATCGGCGTTTCCGAAGGCCTGCAGAACCCGGAGGGCGCGCTGATGGCGGAAGTGGGCACGCGTGATGCCTTCGGCCATGCCCAGTTGGGCGGTGTGGGCCCGCTCATCGCGCGGCTCGTCAAGGACCAGCTCGGTTACAAGTACCACTGGGCCGTTGCCGATTACCTGCAACGCGCCGCCCGGCACCTCGCGTCGAAGACCGATGTCCTGCAGGCCTACGCGGTGGGCAAGGCCGCGGTCCTCTTGGCGCTCGCCGGGAAGAGCGCGGTGATGCCCGCCATCGTGCGCAGCGGCAACCAGCCCTACCGCTGGAAGGTCGTCGCTGCGCCGCTCGCGAAAGTGGCCAATGTGGAGAAGATGCTCCCGCGCGATTTCATCACCCGCGACGGAGTCGGGATCACCGCCAAGGCCCGATCGTACCTGGCGCCGCTCATGCGCGGCGAGGATTACCCCCCGTACCGCAATGGCCTGCCGCGGTATGTGCGCCTCAAGAACACGCCGGTGCCGAAGAAGCTCGCTACGGGCTTCAAGCCGTAATTTGCCGTCGAACGGACAGTAACGGCTCGACTTTTTGGACCGCCCGCTGGCACAATAGCGCGCTTGCCGGATGCCGCTTCCGAACTGGAGCGTTGTCACGGCACGGAACGATCGATCGTGGCGCCCGAGGGCGCACCGCTCACCGCCGAGGAGCCGGCGACAGGCTCCAGGCGGGTGTTTCGCCTTCATTGCTCACTCATCGGGTTCAGGGAGATTCACCATGGCACCAGGCCTTATCTTCGCGCTCGTCTGCGCGCTCGCCGCGATCGTCTACGGGGTCGCATCCATCGGCTGGGTCATGAAAAAGCCGGCCGGCAACGAGCGCATGCGCGAAATCGCGCTGGCCATCCAGCAGGGTGCACAGGCTTATCTCAGCCGGCAATACATGACGATCGGGATTGTCGGCGTGATCCTCTTCATCGTCATCGGGGTGTTCCTGTCGTGGACCACCGCCGCGGGGTTTGCGGTCGGCGCCATTCTGTCGGGCCTCGCGGGCTTCATCGGCATGAACGTGTCGGTGCGCTCCAATGTGCGCACCGCCGAGGCCGCGCGCACCGGTCTTAACGAGGCACTGGCGGTGGCGTTCCGCGGTGGTGCGATCACCGGTATGCTGGTGGTGGGACTCGGACTCCTGGGGGTGGCGGGTTTTTACTGGTTCCTGACCGGTTCCGCGACCCATGGTCCCAACGTGATGGGCGAGGGACTCCACGGCGTGATTCAGCCGCTGGTGGGCCTGGCCTTCGGCGGTTCGCTGATCTCGATTTTTGCGCGTCTTGGCGGCGGCATTTTCACCAAGGGCGCGGACGTGGGTGCCGATCTCGTCGGCAAGGTCGAGGCCGGCATTCCCGAGGACGATCCGCGCAATCCGGCCGTGATCGCCGACAACGTGGGCGACAACGTCGGTGACTGCGCCGGCATGG
>JBDUCE010000084.1:0-8285 GCA_040003635.1 Betaproteobacteria bacterium | reverse complement strand
CGGCGAAAACGCCGCTGCCGCCTGCCACCCTGGTACTTGCCCGGGAAGCCGACGCCATTCTCATGGGCGCGGTGGGTGGACCGCAATACGACACCCTGCCGCGTGCCTTGCGTCCGGAGCAGGGCATCCTGGGCATCCGCAAGGCGCTGGGGCTGTTCGCCAACCTGCGGCCCGCGTTTCTTTATCCCGAGCTTGCCGATGCATCGTCGCTCAAGCCCGAAATCGTGGCCGGGCTCGATCTTCTCATCGTCCGCGAGTTGACGGGTGACATCTATTTCGGTCAACCCCGCGGGCGGCGCGTCAATGCCAGTGGCGAGGCCGAAGGCTTCGATACCATGCTCTACAGCGAACGCGAGATTGCCCGCATCGCCCGGGTGGGATTCGAAGCGGCGATGAAGCGAAGCCGGCGGCTGTGCTCGGTCGACAAGGCCAACGTGCTCGACACCAGCATGCTCTGGCGCGAAGTCGTCAGCGGCCTGGCGGGCGATTATCCGCAGGTGACCCTCACGCACATGTACGTCGACAACGCGGCCATGCAACTGGTGCGCAATCCGAAGCAGTTCGATGTCATCGTCACCGGCAATCTCTTCGGCGACATTCTTTCCGACGAGGCGTCGATGCTGGCGGGGTCCATCGGCATGCTGCCGTCAGCGTCGCTCGATGCCGCCAACAAGGGACTGTACGAGCCGATCCATGGGTCCGCCCCCGACCTCGCCGGCCGGCAGAAGGCGAATCCGCTCGCCACCATCCTGTCGCTGGCAATGATGTTCCGGCATACGTTCGACCGCGCCGATGTTGCCGGCCGTGTGGAGCAGGCGGTGCGCAAGGTGCTGCAACAGGGGTTGCGCACCGGCGACATCGCAGCAGCCGGGCACGCGGGGGTGAGCACCAAGGCCATGGGAGACGCAGTGGTCGCTGCGCTGCAGCATTGACACCGAACGCGTGCTACAATTTTCGCATGCCAGCCCGCAATGCCATCCGCGCGCATTACTGCATGACTGACCGCCTGATCGGCGCGCCGGTGCGCGTGGCGCGGTTGTCTTCGCGCGTCGCTGGCGTCAAAGCGACGGCGGTCAAAACAGCCTGACGGCTGCCGCCTCCGCTTCGTCCCCCGCGAGCGGCGGGACGCCAAGCAAAGCGGGGAGAAGGAACCTTCGCCACCGCGCGAAGTTGCCAGGGTGATTCCGATGCGCGTGGGCTTTGTCGGTTGGCGGGGCATGGTGGGGTCCGTGCTCATGCAGCGCATGCGGGCCGAGCAGGATTTCGCGCTCATCGAGCCGGTTTTTTTTACGACCTCCAACGCGGGCGGCGAAGGGCCGGCCATCGGCAAGGCCATTCCGCCGCTGGCGCGCGCCCACGATATCGACGCCTTGGCGCGCCTCGACGTGATCGTCACCTGCCAGGGCGGCGATTACACCGCCGCCGTTCATCCCCGGTTGCGCGCGGAAGGATGGCAAGGTTATTGGATCGATGCGGCCTCCGCGCTGCGCATGAAGGACCACGCGGTCATCATCCTCGATCCGGTCAATCGTCACCTGATCGACCAGGCGCTCGGCCGTGGCGTGCGCGATTTCATCGGCGGCAATTGCACCGTGAGCCTGATGATGATGGCGCTCGCAGGATTGTTTGCGCGCGATCTCATCGAGTGGATGACGTGCATGACCTACCAGGCCGCATCGGGGGCGGGCGCGCAGAACATGCGCGAGCTCCTGGCGCAGATGGGCGCGCTCCACCGCGCGGCGGCGCCGCTTCTTGCCGATCCCGCCTCGGCCATTCTCGACATTGATCGCGCCGTGGCCGGTGCGCTGCGTGATCCCGGATTTCCCACCGCTGAAATCGGCGGGGCGCTCGCCGGGAGTCTCATCCCGTGGATCGATCAGGATCTCGGCAACGGCGTGAGTCGCGAGGAATGGAAGGGCGGGGCGGAGACCAACAAGATTCTCGGCCGGGGCGCGACTGACGCTTCGCCGGCGATTCCGGTGGATTCGCTGTGCGTTCGCATCGGCGCGATGCGTTGCCACAGCCAGGCACTCACCATCAAGTTGCGCAGCGACGTGCCGCTATCGGAGATCGAGGCCATGCTGGCGGGTGCCAACGCGTGGGTGCGCGTGGTGCCAAACACCCGCGAAGAAAGCATCCGTTGCTTGCAGCCCGCGGCGGTGACGGGCAGTCTCGAGGTGCCGATAGGCCGGCTGCGGAAGCTAGCGATGGGTGGCGAGTATCTGGGTGCCTTCACGGTCGGCGATCAATTGCTCTGGGGTGCGGCCGAACCGTTGCGGCGGATGCTTCGTTTGCTGATCGAACACTGAATCGCGGTGTTTTATCGCCGATAACTCACTGGTCCTTCGCATTGTCCGCGTACCCGGATGGCATCGGCGATTGGCGTCCGTCGCGGTTGTTCCGCCGCTGACGTAACAATGCAACAATGGTCATCATGGAGCCCACCCAATCGCTGGCCGGTCGTCCGTGCACAAGATGTTGTGGGGTATAACTGCGATCAACCCAAGCTGTTGCGGCGGCCGCGCAAGGCCCTGCGGCGTGGCCCAAGGACGGCGGGTTTCGTGGATTGAAGCGTCGCAAGCTAACACGTCGGTTCAGCTTGCTCGCCTAAGCCCATGATGTTAAGTTAGCTTACAGTCCGAAAATCTTCGGAAGGGGTCGGCATGCGAGCAAAACCCATCCATACCATCAGTCTGTTGGCGAGCGCGCTTGCAATGGCGTTGCCGTCTACAACACTCGCCCTCGGGCTGGGCAGGCTGACGGTTCAATCGTCGCTCGGGCAGCCTCTTGCGGCGCAAATCGAGCTGACTTCGGCCACCAGGGACGAGCTCGATTCGCTCGCCGCAAAGGTGGCCGATCCCGGGCTCTACCGGCAAAACAATCTTTCCTATCAGGGCGTGCTGGCCCGGGCCCGCATAACCCTGGAACGCACCCAAGGCGGACAGGCATATCTGCGGGTGGCCACGGCAAGTCCGGTGAACGAACCCTACCTCGATCTCATGGTGGAGTTGAACTGGTCTGCAGGCCGGGTCGTTCGTGAATACACGTTTCTGCTCGATCCGCCAGGCCTCGTGGCCGCGACGCCCGCGGTCGATCCCGTGGCGCCGGTGCGTGGGGCCGGTGCCCCCGCAAGGGCTGCGCCTGCGGCATCGGCCTCCGCCAGCACCAGCGCCGGCATTGGCGGCGGCGGCACGCCGGCGCGGGCCGAGGGCCAGGGGCGCAGCAGCCCGGGCACGAGCTACACCGTTCGGCGCGGCGATTCTCTGGCGCGCATCGCCGGCCAGTCGAAGCCGGACGGCGTGTCTCTCGAGCAGATGCTCGTGGCGCTATTCAAAAGCAATCCGGAGGCGTTCGACGGCGACAACATGAACCGCCTGCGCAGCGGCTCGATCCTGAAGATTCCGGGTGCAGGGGAAGTCGAAGGGACCGCGCCGTCCGAGGCGAGCCGGGTCGTGCGGATGCAGGCTTCGGACTGGCGTACGTATCGCGATCGCCTCGCGGCTGGCGCGCCGGCAAGCGAAGGCGCCGGCGGTCGCCAGACCGGCGGCAGGATCACGACCGCAGTCGAGGAGCGCACCCCGGCCGCGGCGGCGGGTGGCGATCAGGTTCGGGTGTCGAAGGAAGCGGCCCAGGGCCGGGGCGCCAGTGCCACGGCGGAAGATATCGTGGCCCGCGATCGCGCGTTGAAGGACGCCCAGGCGCGCATCGCCGATCTCGAAAAGACGCTGAAGGACTTGCAGCGCGTTGTCGAATTGCGCAACCCGACCATGGCGCAGCTGCAAACCCAGGCCGATGCCGGCAAGGCCAAGGGAACCGCACCCGCGCTGCCGGCGCCCGCGCCGACCGCAACCGCCGTTCCCGGGGTCGGTGGCGTAGCGGAAGCGCCGAAAGCATCCACGGTGGCCAAGGCGGAGCCCATGGCGCCGCCGAAGATTGCGGAACCCGTCGCGGCGGCACCCGCCGCGGTCGCCGGCGTATCGAGCCCGACCGGCAGCGCTGCACCGGCCGCGGTGGCTCCTGCCGCCAAGACCGAACCCCCGAAAGCTCCGGCCAAGACGGTGAAGGCCGAACCGGCATCGTCGCCGTCGATGGTCGATGACATGCTCACCAACACGCCGACCTGGGTCATCGGTGCCGGGGCGCTCGCGCTTCTCGCCGGATTCGCGGCGCTCTTCGCCGCGCGGCGGCGAAAGACGGCGAACTTCGAAGACAGCATTATCTCCGGCACCGACATCAAGTCGAACACCGTATTCGGGTCGACCGGTGGCGGCATTGTCAACACCGGCGAAAACTCGCTGTCGAGTGATTTCAGCCGCGAAGGCCTGAGCAGCATCGACACCGACGAGGTCGACCCGATCGCGGAGGCGGAGGTCTACCTCGCCTACGGCCGCGATGCGCAAGCTGAAGAGATCCTCAAGGACGCGCTCAAGAAGGATGCCCAGCGCCAGGATGTTTACCTGAAGCTGCTCGAGATCCACGCCCAGCACAACAAGCCGTCGGCCTTCGAGGCGGTGGCGGCGGACCTCTTCTCGGTGTCGCACGGCCAGGGGGATACCTGGCATAAGGCAGTCGCGCTCGGGCGCCAGCTCGATCCCAACAATCCGATGTTCGCCGAAGAGAGTACGGGCGCGGGTGCGGGTGCGGTGGCCGCTGCCGCAGTCGTCGCCACCGGAGCGGCGGCGATCGGCGCCGCTGTCGCACGCCACGAACCGGCCGATCCGTCACCCCTCGGGCCGGCCGCCCCGCGCGGCAGCGTCGAGGCTGCGGCTGCGACGGTGCCCACAGGAATTGCCGATACGCAGCACGATCGCGGAATGGATTTCCAGCTCGACGAGGACATTTCGATCTCGCCGACCTCGGGTGCGGTCAGAAAATCGGCCGCCGACATCCTCGCCGGGGCGCAAAGCGAGCTCGACAAGACGGAGCGGCATCTCCCGGCAAGCAGGTCGGGCGGCGCGACACCCGGCGTGGCGTCGGGCCCGGGTGCCGACGCTTCCCGCGGGGCCGACTCCAGATTCGACCTGGATTTTCACCTTGATGACCGCGACCCGCCCGCGTCCGCGCGCGCGGCCGGTGCTACCGCATCGAGCCTAGCGCGGCCGCAAGCGGCGATCGATCTCGACAAGCTGGACCTCTCCTTTGATCCCGGGCGCACGACCTTCGAGGACCCGACCCCGTCGGTCCTCGATGGCCAGTGGCATGATGCCGCTACCAAGCTGGATCTGGCCAAGGCGTATCAGGAGATGGGGGACATCGAAGGTGCACGCGAGATCCTGCAGGAAGTGCTGCACGAAGGCGACGACCAGCAAAAAGGCGAGGCTGGCACGCTGCTCGAAAAGCTCGGCTAGCGCTTCAGCCATCAGGGACCTTGGGCGGCGGAGTCTTCCCGCCGCCCAATTGTTTTTGCGCGCCGCCGCACGGGGCGGAACCGGCACCGCCTGACCGGCCCATCGGCGCCGCCCATCTCATGCGGATCGCACTTGCGCTGGAATTCAGCGGCACCCCATTCAACGGCTGGCAGTCGCAGCCCGATGGCGGGAGCGCGCAGGATGCGCTCGAACGCGCGCTCGGCACCATTGCCGGCATGGCGGTGCGCAGCGTGGCCGCCGGACGTACCGATAGCGGCGTGCATGCCGCATTGCAGGTCGTGCACTTCGACGCGCGCGTGGCGCGGCCCATGAGCGCCTGGGTGCGCGGAGTGAACACGCATTTGCCCGCCGCCATGGCGGTGCTCTGGGCAAGGGCGGTCCCGGACGATTTCCATGCCCGGTTTGCGGCAACCGCGCGCCACTACACGTACTGGCTCCTCAATCGCCCGGTGCGGCCCGCGCTCCTCGACGGGCGGCTCGGCTGGTACCATCGGCCGCTCGACGTCGAGGCGATGGCGATGGCGGCGCGCGAGCTCCTGGGCACGCACGATTTTTCGGCCTTTCGTGCTGCGCAATGCCAGGCCCGCACCCCGGTCAAGACGCTGCATCGAATCGACATCCTGCGCGAAGGTGAGCTCATCCGTTTCGATTTTTCCGCCGATGCGTTCCTGCATCACATGATTCGCAATATCGTCGGCAGCCTGGTGCACGTCGGGGCGGGCAAAGCCCCTCCGCAGTGGCTGGGCGGCGTGCTGCTCGGTCGCGATCGCACGCGCGCCGCGGCAACGTTCGCGCCCGACGGGCTGTATTTCACCGGCGTCGACTATCCCGCCACATTCGACTTGCCGTGCACGCGGCGGGAGGTGAATTTTTCATGGCCACAAGATGGTGTCCCATGACGCCGCGCCGGACCCGCGTCAAGATCTGCGGCATCACCCGCATCGAGGACTGCCTGGCCGCCGCGGAGGCGGGTGCCGATGCCATCGGGCTGGTGTTCTGGCACGGCACGCCCCGCCGGGTCGAGGCTCACGCTGCCGCGCTTATCGCCGCGGCGCTGCCGCCGTTTGTTAGCGCCGTCGGGCTCTTCGTCGACCCCACCGAGGTCGAAGTGCGGGCAGTGATGGCGCAGGTGCCGCTGGCGGCGCTGCAGTTTCATGGCGATGAGGCCCCCGATTTTTGCCGGCGCTTCGGCCTGCCATACGTGAAAGCGATCCCCGTCCACTTCGGGGCCACTTCAGCCGATTTGCTAGAATGGGCGGCCCGTTACGATGACGCCGCGGGTTGGCTCTTCGACGCGCCGCCCGCCGCGGGATTGCCCGGCGGCACCGGGGAATGCTTCGACTGGTCGGCCCTACCGGCTGTCACGCCGCGGCCGCTGGTGCTTTCCGGCGGCCTGCATGCCGGCAATGTTGCGGCCGCGCTACGCCGCGTGCATCCATGGGCTGTCGATGTATCGAGCGGGGTCGAGGCCGTTGGCCAGGACGGCAAGCCGCTCAAGGGGATCAAGGATCCTTCGCGGATCGCCGCGTTCATCCAGGAGGTACGCAATGCAGATGGCTGACCTGCCGGATTCGCGCGGACATTTCGGCCCCTACGGCGGCGTGTTCGTGGCCGAGACCCTCGTGCGC
Organism: Betaproteobacteria bacterium; assembly: GCA_040003635.1. Classification (GTDB taxonomy): domain Bacteria; phylum Pseudomonadota; class Gammaproteobacteria; order Burkholderiales; family Casimicrobiaceae; genus CAIWHR01. The sequence goes on along the minus strand of JBDUCE010000084.1, from coordinate 1,288 downwards.
GCACTCGAGGAGCTCAAGGAGCAGTACGCGCGCGCTCGCAACGATCCCGGGTTCATCAATGAGTTCGAGGACGAGCTCACGCACTACGTCGGGCGGCCCTCGCCGGTGTATCACGCCCGTCGCTGGTCGGAGAAAATGGGCGGGGCGCAGATCTGGCTCAAGCGCGAGGATCTCAATCACACCGGCGCGCACAAGATCAACAACTGCATCGGCCAGGCGCTCCTGGCGAAGCGCCTTGGCAAGCCGCGGGTGATCGCGGAAACCGGCGCCGGCCAGCATGGCGTGGCGACCGCTACCGTGGCCGCGCGCTTCGGCATGGAATGCGTCGTCTACATGGGTTCCGAAGACATCCGGCGGCAGGCGCAGAACGTATTTCGGATGAAGCTCCTGGGCGCAGCGGTGGTGCCGGTGGAATCGGGCTCGAAGACGCTCAAGGACGCGCTCAACGAGGCCATGCGCGACTGGGTGACCAACGTCGAATCGACCTTCTACATCATCGGCACGGTGGCGGGCCCGCACCCCTATCCGATGATGGTGCGCGATTTCCAGAGCGTCATCGGCAAGGAATGCCTGGTCCAGATGCCCGAGGCTGCGGGACGCCAGCCCGACGCGATCATTGCCTGCGTGGGTGGCGGCTCGAATGCGATGGGCATCTTCTATCCGTATCTTGCCCACGAGCAGGTCCGGCTCATCGGCGTGGAAGCGGCGGGCGAGGGCATCGCCACGGGACGCCATTCGGCATCGCTCACGGCGGGACGACCCGGCGTCCTGCATGGTAATCGCACCTATCTGCTCCAGGACGAGGACGGCCAGATTCGCGAGACGCACTCGATTTCCGCCGGCCTCGACTATCCCGGGGTGGGACCGGAGCATGCGTGGCTCAAGGACAACCACCGGGCGGAATACGTCACGATCACCGATGACGAGGCACTCGCGGCCTTTCACCAATGTTGCCGCATCGAAGGCATCATTCCCGCGCTCGAGTCGGCGCACGCGCTCGCCCATGCCGCGAAGCTCGCAGCGACCATGCCGCGCGACCGGATTCTGCTGGTCAACCTGTCCGGACGCGGGGACAAGGACATGAACACCGTGGCGGAGCGTTCGGGACCCGCGTTCGAGTGCCGCCCCGAGGGCGAGCCGGCAACGCGCGCGCAATGAATCGCATCGATGCGACCTTCACCCGCCTGCGCGCCGTGGGGCGAACCGCGCTCATTCCGTACGTGACCGGCGGCGACCCCGCGCTGGCCGTGACCCTCGCCATCATGCACAAGCTGGTCGAAGCAGGCGC
>JBDUCE010000475.1:0-2504 GCA_040003635.1 Betaproteobacteria bacterium | reverse complement strand
CGGACAAGGCGCAGCGCGATGCCGCGACCGAGCTGTCGCTGACCGAGCTCAAGGCCCTGGAAGTGGCCAAGGCCCTGGCCATTGCACCGCGCATCCTGTTGCTCGACGAAGTGCTGGCCGGACTCGAAGCACACGGCAAGCGGATGTTTACGCAGCTATTGGCCGAAGTGCACGCGCGCTACAGGATCGCGATCCTCATCATCGAGCACGATATAGAAACGATCAGCATGCTGTGTCCGCGGGTGGCAGTGCTGAACTTCGGCAAGCTCATCGCCGACGGTGCGCCGGCTGCGGTGTTTCGCGATCCCACGGTCGTGGCGAGCTATACCGGAGCACCGGCCGATGCTTGACGTGCGCGGATTGCGGGCCGGCTACGGAGCGATCAATGTCCTGTGGGATGTCGATCTTCATGTCGAGGGCGGCCGGCTTACCACCATCATCGGCCCCAACGGCGCCGGCAAGACAACCTTGCTGCGGGCGATCATGGGCCAGGTCGCGTGCACCAGGGGCGAGATCACGATCGACGGCGTTCGCCGTGACGGCACCGATACGTGGCGCATGCCGGCGCTGGGTGTGGCGATGATTCCCGAGGGGCGCATGGTCTTTCGCGACATGAGCGTGCAGGAAAACCTGCTGCTCGGCGCGTATCCGGTGCGCAAGGATGCCGGAATGGACCAGCGGCTGGCGTTGGCGTATGCGCGGTTTCCTCGCCTTCTCGAGCGCCGCGCGCAACTCGCCGGATCGCTTTCCGGCGGCGAGGCACAGATGCTGGCCATGGCGCGGGGGCTGATGGCCGATCCCCGGGTCCTGCTGATCGACGAGCCTTCGCTGGGTTTGGCACCGGTCATCGTGCAGGAGATCTTTGGCTTGCTCGCCAAGCTCAAGGCGGAAGGCCGCACCATCGTCCTGGTCGAGCAGAACACCCGGCGGGCGGTGGAAATCGCCGACCAGGTCTACCTCATGCAGGGTGGCAAGGTGGTGCTGTCGCAGCCGGCGGGGGAGGTCGATCTGGAGCGGCTGCACGAACGCTACTTCGCGCGATAGCCGCTTCGTTGTTCGAGGCCGGATCAGTGCGCCATGTGACGTGGGCCGGAGCCCGCTGCATCGTGCACGTCGATGCCGATCAGGCGCGATACCCGGATCGGCACTTCGTGCTGCTGCAGCTCGGCAACGCGGTCCTGGAGCTCGCGGTCGGCCATGGTCATGCGGCTGCGCAACCGCACGTATTCGGCCCAGGACGCGATGATGTAGCGCTCGACAAAGCGATCATCCTCGCTCAAGTCGCGGAATACCCGCCAATCGTAGGCGCCGTTGCGCCGGCGCGTGGGCTCGATGGCATGGATGGCGCGCAGGAAGGCGTCGCGATGTTCCGGCGCGACCCGGTATTCGATCTGGATCAGGACCGGACCGTCGCCGGGATTGGGCAGCACCGTAAGTCCGAGGTCGGGCAGTTGCACGCCCGGCGTCACATCGGCTTCCTCGCCCAAGCGCACCCGCACGCGCCGATTCAGGACCAGCAGCAACATCATGGCGCCCGCCGATACCGCCAGCGCCTCCTGGATGCTGGCGAACGACGCCAGCGCGCCCCACACCGCACTGCCGACGGCAAGGCTTGCCTGCGACGCAACGAGGTTCATGGCCACAGCGCGTGCCCGCACCCAGGCCGGGGCCGCGCTTTGCGTTGCGGCAGAAAGGCTGGCGAACACGCCCACCCACGCTGCTCCGGCACCCACCATGCCGATGAGCGCCACGACGGTTGTGCCGGTAAAGGCAATCAATACCGTCGACGCAACCCACACCAGCGCACTCACGTTCACCAGCGAATTAAGCGACACGCGCTGCAACTGCCGCGGAATGGTCAGCGCGCCGGCCACGGCTCCGGTGCCAAAGCCCGCCGACAATAAACCGAACCCGCCCGCTCCCAATCCCAGCTGGTCGCGCGCGATCACCGGCAGGAGCGCCCATAGCGCGCTCGCGCAAATACTGAAGCTGAGATTGCGGATGATGAGGGCGCGCATGAGCGGGGAGTGGCGCGCATAGCGCAAGCCGCTTCCCACGCCGGTCAGAACGGTTTCCGGAACCCCGGGAATAGCCGCTGCGCGGCTTTTCCACTGCGTGACGGCGAAGAGCATCACGGCAAAAAAAAGCGCGCTGGCGAGTAGCGCGCTGCCGGTCCCGAGCCAGGCGGCGATGGCGCCTGCCAGCGCGGGACCTATTGCGCGCGCAAGATTGAACGCCACGGCACCCAGCGCCACGGCGCGCGGGATATCTTCGCGCGAGACGAGATCGTTGATGCTGGTCTGTTGCGCCGGCAGGTAAAACGTAAATCCCGTACCGATCAGGAAGGTGAGGGCAAGCAGCGAAAAAGGACCGATCAGCCCCGCGAGCGTCGCAATGCCGAGCATCAACGTCGTGACCAGCAACATGATCTGCGTGAACAGCACCACGCGCCGCCGGTCGACGATGTCCGCGAGCGCTCCGGCGACGAGCCCGAACAGAAGCGA
>JBDUCE010000083.1:0-8377 GCA_040003635.1 Betaproteobacteria bacterium | reverse complement strand
GGGCGCTTGCAAGCGCGCCGGGATTGCTGCTGCTGGACGAACCGTTGTCGGCGCTCGACGCGCTCGAGCGGGTGCGGCTGCGCGGTGAAATACGCGCGCTGCAGCAGCGGCTCGGCGTGACGACGGTGATGGTCACGCACGACCAGGAGGAAGCGCTGTCGATGGCCGACCGCATCGTGGTCATGTGCACCGGTCACATCGAGCAGGTCGGCACGCCGCGCCAGGTCTACGAAGCGCCGGCTTCGCCGTTCGTCGCCGACTTTGTCGGCAAGATCAATGTCCTCCCGGCCGTGGCGGAAGGTGGGGGACAGTTCCGCGTCGGCGAGATCTCGCTCGCGGTCGCGCGTCCGGACATCGCCGCCGGTACATCGGTCAACCTCTATCTGCGGCCGGAGGAGATCGCGTTGAATGCCGGCGGTGGTGTCAACGGCAATACGCTCGGCGCGCGGATCGCCAAGGTCGAATTTCTGGGCGCCTTTTGCATGGTGGGGCTGACGCTCGACGCCAATGGCGCACCGGCGCTGGTCGCCAATGTGCCACGGCACGACGTCGACTCCGGGCGGATGGCTGCAGGCCAGGCGGTAAAGGTGAGTCTGCCTCCCGACGCGCTGCGCGTTTTGGGCTAGGCCTGTGAGCACTCCCGCCGTCGCGCTCCCCGGGCCCGTCGCGCGGGCCATCACCCGCCAACGCGTGCATTGGCAGGATCGGTTGGCGCAGGCACTGCTGCTCCTGTGTTGCGCGCTGCTCGCGCTGTTCCTGCTCGGACCGATGGCGACGATCCTGATCAAAAGCGTCCAGGACAAGTCCGGCGCATTTGTAGGGTTGATGCAATTCCGGGATTACTTCGCCACGCCGGCATTGAAAAGCTCGATCTGGAACACGTTCTGGGTGGCCATCGTAGTGACCGGGATCACGATCCCGCTGGCGTTTTCCTACGCGTATGCGCTCACGCGCTCGTGCATGCGCGGCAAGATCATCTTTCGCGTCATTGCGCTGACACCCATTCTCGCGCCCTCACTGCTGGCGGCCATTTCGTTCATCCAGTGGTTCGGCAACCAGGGCGCACTGAAGTGGCTGCTGCAGGGCGCCTCCATTTACGGGCCCCTCGGCATCATCGTCTCCGCCATTTATGCGACGTTTCCGCATGCGCTGATGATTGTCCTGACCTCGCTGCTCCTGGCCGACGGCCGGCTCTACGAAGCGGCGGAATCATTGCGCACCCCGACCTGGCGCAAGTTTTTCACGATTACCCTGCCCGGTGCGAAATTCGGGTTGGTCAGCGCGACAATGGTGGTGTTTTCGTACACCGTCAGCGATTTCGGCATTCCGAAGGTGATCGGCGGCAATTTCAACGTGCTGGCAGTCGAAATCTACAAGCAGGTGATCGGCCAGCAGAACTTCAACAAGGGCGCGGTGGTGGGCCTCGTGCTGCTGTTGCCGGTGCTGGTCGCGTTCGTCGTCGACTGGATCATGCAGGGCCGCCAGCAGGCGCAATTCTCGGCGCGCGCGGTACCCTATGCGCCGAAGCCCGCGCCGTGGTTCGATCGGACGATGTTCCTGTTCTGCCTCGTCGTCGCGCTGCTGCTGCTCGCGGTGCTGGGCATGGCGGTCTATACCTCATTCATCAAGTTCTGGCCCTACGACAAGTCGATGAGCTTGCGTCACTACCTGTTCGGGCTGGTCGACGGGGGCGCCTACGAATCCTATCTTAGCAGCCTCAAGATGGCGCTGATCGTGGCGCTCGGCGGCACCATGTTCATTTTCGGCTGTGCTTACCTCCTCGAGAAGACCCGGGGGGTGCCGTTGCTCAAGGCGGCCGTGCGGCTTCTCGCGGCCATCCCGATGGGCGTCCCTGGCATGGTGCTCGGCCTCGGCTACATCCTCTTCTTCAACGACCCGGACAACCCGCTGAACGGACTCTATGGCACGCTCGGGATTCTAGTGTTCTCGACTGTTGTCCACTACTACACGTCGAGCCACCTGACCGCAGTGACGGCGCTGAAGGCGCTCGACGACGAATTCGAGGCCGTCTCGGCCTCACTCAAGGTGCCGTTCTACAAGACGTTCTTCCGGGTGACCGTACCGGTGTGCCTGCCCGCGATCCTCGATATCGGACGTTACCTGTTTGTCAATGCGATGGTCACGATCTCGGCGGTCATTTTCCTGTACACACCGACGACCCGATTGGCCTCGATCGCGATCCTCCGGCTCGACGAGTTCGGCGAAATCGGGCCCGCCGCGGCCATGGCGACGTTGATCGTGGCCACCTCCACGGCGATCTGCCTCGTCTACGCCGTGCTGACGCGATTTATCGTTACGCGAACGCAGGCATGGCGCACGCCAGTGGTTCTTTGATTCGCACGACGCACCAAACGAAGGGAATACCATGAGCCTCCACTCCCGCGATCCGATTCTTCTCACCCCCGGCCCTCTCACGACTTCGCTCGCGACCAAGACCGCGATGTTGCGCGACTGGGGTTCGTGGGACGCCTCCTTCAATGCCGTCACCGCACGGGTGCGCTCGGCGCTCACTTCGATCGTCAACGCAACCGAAACGCACGTCTGCGTGCCGCTGCAGGGAAGCGGCACTTTCGCCGTGGAAGGGGCGGTCAATACCCTGGTGCCGCGGGGCGGCCACGTGCTGGTGCTCATCAATGGCGCGTATGGCAAGCGGCTCGCGCGCCTCACCGAGATGATGGGTCGCAAACTGACCTGTTTCGAAACCGCCGACGATGTTCCGACCCGGATGGCCGATGTGGCGAACCTGCTCGACCGCGACGCCAGCATCAGCCACGTGGCGCTGGTCCATTGTGAAACCTCCACCGGCATCCTGAACCCCCTGGCCGACATTGCCGCGGTCGTGGCGCAGCGCGGAAAGAGCCTCATCGTCGACGCCATGAGCTCCTTCGGTGCGCTGCCCATCGATGCCCGCGTCACGCCCTTCGATGCACTGATCGCGGCGTCGGGGAAGTGCGTGGAAGGTCCGCCGGGAATGGGTTTCGTCTTCGTGCGCAAGAGCGTGCTGGAGCGCTGCGCCGGACAATCGACTTCACTTGCGCTCGATCTGCACGACCAATGGGTGTACATGGAAAAGACCACCCAGTGGCGCTATACGCCGCCCACGCACGTGGTGGTGGCGTTGGATGCGGCGCTTGGCCAGTTTCAGGAGGAGGGCGGCCAACCGGCGCGGCTTGCCCGCTACACCGCCAATTACCAGACGCTCATCGCCGGCATGGCCGAGCTGGGTTTTCGCCCCTTCCTCGATCCGCGCATCCAGGCGCCGATCATCGTCACGTTCCACGCGCCGCCGGACCCGAAGTACGGGTTCAAGGAGTTCTACGAGCGCGTGCGCGACAAGGGTTTCATCCTGTATCCGGGCAAGCTGACGCAGGTCGAGACGTTTCGGGTCGGTTGCATCGGCGCCATCGGGCCCGACGAGATGCGGCATGCGGTGAATGCCGTGCGCGATGTCATTGCGGAAATGGGGATACGGCAGGTGAGCCCGCGCGGCGCGGCGGCGCGCGTGGCTGCCTGAGTGTCGCGCGGCCAGCTGCGAGGAACCTAGGCAATGCTGCCGATCCCGAGGGAGGACATGCGCAACGCCGCCAACGGCAGATAATGCGGCGAATCAGTGTGAATCGCACCGTGCCGGAAGAGGCAATCCAGGATCACCAGACTGGCATCCGCCGTCACCACATCGGGACCCTCGCTTTGTGCAATCAGGCCGGCGGCTTCCCCAAGTGTCACCAGCCGGTGGTCTACCGCCTCACCGTCCACTCCGGTGGGACTGTAGCTGGCAGCGAGCGCGAGGTCATGGACAAAAATCACTTCGCGCTGCAAGCCATCCGGTTGCTCGCGACATAGCTGCACGGCACCCACGGGTTGCGCCCGCGCGGCAATAGAGTCCGCGATCCCGGCTTCCTCCCAGGCTTCGCGGCGCACCGTTTCCATCGCCGTCGTGCCGGCCCGTATTCCGCCACCCACGAGGTTGTCGAGCTGTCCCGGATCGATCGATTTATGCGGGCTGCGGCGCGCGAGCCACATGCAAAGACCATCGTCGCGTGCGACCAGGCCGTTGACGTGCGCCGCGTAAGTGACCATGCCGAAGAAGCGCGCGGCCGCACGTTCGATATGAAATGAGACCGGCCCCCTGAAGGCCGGCGCCACCGCATACACTTCGTCGCGCCATTGCGTGAGGAGGCCCTCCGCAGCCAGCGTGCGCACGACGGGATCGAGCGCAGCCGTCCGCGCGTGTTCCGAATCGAGCGCAGGCACGAATTCGAGGGCGCGACGCCTCACGGTGAATACGCCGGAGAATCTGGAAAGGCGAGCCGCGCGCTCCGGCGTCAACCACCCGGCGGCGTGAGCGTCCACCAGCAAGGGTCGGCAGGCGACCGCCGGCCGGGCGAGTACGGCCTCCAGTCGCGCCAGAATGGCAGCGAGCAACGTATCGTGGATCACCGCGCGGATTCTATCGGGTAGACTCAGGCCCTGCAAAAAAAGGAGCGAGCATGACCGCGCGAATCATCGACGGCAAGGGCCAGGCGCACCAACTCATCGCAACCCTCACCGGGCGCGTGGCGGCTCGCCGCGCACAGGGCAAGCCGACACCGGGCCTCGCCGTGGTGCTGGTGGGGGAGAATGCGGCGTCGCAGGTTTACGTACGCAGCAAGCGCCGCACCTCGGAGAGCGCGGGGATGCAGTCCTTTGCCTTCGACTTGCCGGCGGCAACCTCGCATGAGGCATTGATCGCGGTGATCGATCGGCTCAATGCGGATCCGGCCGTGCACGGCATCCTGGTGCAGTTGCCGCTGCCCAAACATGTCGATAGCGAAGCGATAACCGAGCGGATCGACCCCGCGAAAGACGTGGACGGCTTCCATCCCTGCAACATCGGGCGGCTGGTGCTGAAGCGCCCGACCTTGCGGCCGTGCACGCCGTACGGCTGCATGACCTTGCTGCATTCGACCGGCGAAGACCTGGTCGGCAAGCATGCGGTGGTGATCGGGCAGTCCAACATCGTGGGTCGGCCGATGGCGCTCGAGCTTCTGATGGCCCGATGTACCGTCACCATCTGCCATTCGGCGACGCGCGATTTGCCCGGCCTGGTGGGCCAGGCCGACATCGTGGTCGCGGGCGTGGGCAAGGCGAATTTCGTGCAGGGAGAGTGGATCAAGGCGGGCGCGATCGTCATCGACGTGGGCATCAACCGGCAGGACGACGGTACGCTTTGCGGTGATGTGGATTTTGTCGCGGCGAAGGAGCGCGCGGGATGGATCACGCCGGTGCCCGGCGGGGTGGGGCCGATGACGATTGCGACGCTGCTTGGCAATACGCTACGCGCGGCGGAGCTGCAGGATTCCTGACGGTCGGCCGACCGATAGGCGGCCACGCCACGGTACCCGATGCCGATCCACATGAATGCGCAACCGCTGACGATCGCCATCGACGATACGCAAAGCGTCTCCGGGCTGCTGCAAACGACGGCGAAGGCGGACGCCTGTTACGTCATGGCGCACGGCGCCGGCGCGGGCATGACGCACCCGTTCCTGGCGGCGGTGGCCGACGGGCTCGCCCAGCGCGACATTGCCACCCTGCGTTACCAGTTTCCGTACATGGAACGAGGCTCGAAACGGCCGGACGCGCCCCAGGTCGCCCAAACTGCCGTACGCGTAGCCGTGGCCGAGGCCGCGCGCCGGTTACCGGGGCTTCCGCTTTTCGCCGGCGGCAAGTCCTTCGGCGGCCGCATGACGTCGCAGGCACAAGCGGTCGCACCGCTGCCCGGTGTCCGCGGTCTCGTGTTTTTCGCGTTTCCGCTGCACCCGGCCGGGCGTCCCTCGGCGGAGCGCGCCGTGCATCTCGCCGCGGTGCGGGTGCCGCTGCTGTTCCTGCAGGGAACCCGCGACCAGCTCGCCGACCTCGCGCTGCTGCAAGGCCTTGGCCGCAAGCTCGGTACGCGCACGACGCTCGAGCTGTTCGAGCACGCCGATCACTCGTTTCACGTGCCCGCGCGCACGGGCCGTACGGATGCCGGCGTCAGGGAGGACATGCTCGATCGCTGCGCGGCCTGGATCGCCACGACGCTCGGGCGCTGAGCTTTCTCACGCCTCGCGCTTGTCCTCGAACAGCAGGAAGCGGTAGTTCTCCGGCAGCGACTTGCTCTGCTGAATGAGCTGGATCAGGTTCGCGCTTTTCGGCGTCCGAAAGCTCGTAGGTATCCTCGGTCGGGCGGGCCATGTTCGGTTACGCGGCTATCGGCGCAGCGCTTGTTCGAGCGATTGCGTGAGGCGCGGCGCCGCGCGGCGCAGCTTGGTGTCTTCGGTGACCAGCTTCGCGCCGAGTTGTTCAGCGTTCCTACGTCGAAAGTGGAGTCCCGCTTCCGCGCGAATGACGGATCTATCCACCGTCATCCCTGCGAACGCAGGAATCCATTTTTACTTTGAGTGGATCCTTGCGCCCGCGAAAATGGATTCCCGCGTTCGCGGGAATGACGATGTGTCGTGAGGCGCCCGCGCAAATATCCAAAGTCACGCCTCGCGCAAATGCCACGCCTTGGGACGCGTGAACGTTTGTATTCCGTAGGTGGACAACGTGAGGCCGATGCCGGAATGCTTCACACCCGACCACGGCAGGCGCGGACTCACCCGGTCGCAACAGTTCCAGTACACCGAGCCGGCATCGAGCCGACGCAGCAGCGTTTGCGCGCGCTTCCTGTCCTGCGTATAGATCGCGGCCGTGAGTCCGTATTCCGTGTCGTTCATCAGTGCCACGGCGTCGGCATCGCTCTTGACCTTCTGGATCCCGATGATCGGTCCGAAGCTCTCGTCGCGCATGACCGCCATGGTGTGATCGACATCGGTCAATACCGTGGGCTCGAACCAGTTGCCCTTGCCCGGGATGGCCCTGCCGCCGGTGCGCAGCCGGGCGCCCCGTTTTTTGGCATCGGCCACCTGCTTCCTGAGCACGTCGAGTTGGGGCTTGCGGGTGATTGCGCCGATATAGGTGGACTCATCCATCGGATCGCCGAGGCGGTAGCCCTTGACCTCGGCGACGAAGGCGTCGACGAACGCATCGTGAATCGATGCGTGCACGTAGATGCGCTCGACCGAGCAGCAGGATTGCCCGGTATTGTAGAAGGCGCCGTCGGCGATGCCCGCCGCAGCCGCCTTCACGTCCACGTCGTCACAGACGTAGACGGGGTCCTTGCCGCCGAGCTCGAGCTGCACTTTGATCATTCGCTTGCCGGCGGCGGCGGCGACCTTCGCGCCGGTGGCGTAAGAGCCCGTAAAGAACACGCCATCGACCGGCTGGGCGAGCAATGCCGCACCGGTCTTCGCATCGCCGATCACCGGCACGAACACATCCTCCGGCACGCCGGCGACGGCGAATAACCGCGCGATGTGCAGGCCGGTCAGCGTCGCGAATTCGGAGGGCTTGTAGAGGACGGCGTTGCCCGCGATCAGCGCCGGCACGAATACGTTGCCGCCGACGAAATAGGGGTAGTTCCAGGCCGAGATGTTGGCGATCACCCCCAAGGGCTCGTGCGTGATCCGCTCGTCCATTTTTTGCGCACTGTCGACATGCACCTTCTGCTCGTGCAGCGCCTTGGCCGATGCCGTCAGAAAAAAATCGATGCGCGAAAGGAGGCCATTGATCTCGTTGCGCGACTGGCGGATCGGCTTGCCCACTTCGCCGGTCAGGGTACGCGCCAGCGCTTCCCGGTCGGCAACGACGTGCTCGCGGAACGCGGCGATCGCATGCAGCCGCTGGCGCAAGGGCCGCGCCGCCCAGCCTGGCTGGCCTTGGCGCGCTTGCGCATATTTCTTGCGCACGGTCGACGGCGAATCGGCAGGAATGTCGGCGATCGTCGCACCGGTGGCGGGGTTGGTGATTTTCATGGGTTCGAACAATCAGAGCGCGTACGCCGCCGCCTTGTGATTGGCCGCGGCGGCGAGGAAGTCATCGAGGATCGGCGTGTCGTCCACGAACGAAGGGTCGGTGGGATCATGGAACTCCGGATGCCACTGCACGCCGAAAAGATAGGAACCGCCGGTCCATCGCAGCGCTTCGACCAGGCGATCCGGCTCCGACCACGCTTCGACGACGAGCTCGCGGCCAAGATCCTTGACGGCCTGATGGTGAATCGAGTTGGTCTTGATAAGAGTGATGCCCGGATACAGTTTCGCGAGTGGGGTTTTGGCGACGAGCGCCGTTGCATGGCAGTTCTGTTCGTAGAGGGCCCAGTTGCGATGATTGAGGGCATCGGGGCGCTGGGTGGCGATGTCCTGGTAGAGCGTGCCGCCTTGCGCCACGTTGATGATCTGCGCCCCGCGGCATACTCCGAGCACCGGTTCGCCCTGCGCGACAAACGCGCGCA
>JBDUCE010000082.1:0-8379 GCA_040003635.1 Betaproteobacteria bacterium | reverse complement strand
TCTCGGCCGGCATCGGCCAGGGCTACAACGCGTTCACGCCGATCCAGCTCGCGCATGCGATCGCGATCATCGCCAACAACGGCGTCTCCTTTCGGCCGCACCTGGTCAAAACCATCCGCAATGCCGGGACCGGCGCAGTCACCGAGGTGGTGCGCGAGCCCGAGCGGACTATCGGCTTGCGTCCCGAGCACCTTGCGGTGATCAGGAACGCGCTGGTCGGCGTCAACAAGGAGGGCACCGGCGCCACCGCGTTTCGCAACGCGGCGTATGTCAGCGCAGGCAAGACCGGCACCGCACAGTTGTTCTCGCTGAAAGGCGAGAAATACTCCGCCTCGCGCCTCGATGAGCGTTTGCGCGACCACGCCTGGTTTATCGCCTATGCGCCCGCGGACAAGCCGCGCATCGCGCTGGCGGTGCTGGTCGAGAACGGCGGCTTCGGTGCCCAAGCCGCGGCGCCCGTCGCGCGGCAGGTCATGGATTATTACCTGACCGGAGACCAGAAGAAGCCGGCGACGCCGGCGCCGGCGGCGGCTCCCGCCGACAGCGAGGACGAGAGCGATTGATGGGACAGGTGCTGACGCAACTATGGGAAGTGCTCACACGGCGCATCGACGGCTTCCTGTTCGCGATCGCGCTGGCCATTGTCGGCGTCGGGCTCATCACGCTTTTTTCGGCCGCCGACCAGAACGTGGCGCGGGTGTCGAGTCAACTCGGCAGCCTGGGCTTTGCGCTGGTCCTCATGTGGCTGGTGGCCAACGTTCCGCCGCAGTCATTGGCGCGGGCGGCGGTACCGCTCTATCTCGTCGCGGTCGCCATGCTGATTGCAGTGGCAATGTTCGGCACGGTGGTCAATGGCTCGCGCCGGTGGTTGAACCTGGGTGTGGCGCGATTTCAGCCGTCCGAGCTCATGAAGGTGGCGCTGCCGCTCATGCTCGCCTGGTATTTTCAGAAGTTCGAAGGCCGCATCCGCTGGAAGGACTTCGTCATGGCCGGGGTGTTGATCGCGGTACCGGTCTATCTCATCAAGCGCCAGCCCGACCTGGGCACGGCACTCCTCATCGGCGCCGCCGGTTTTTACATTCTTTATCTCGCCGGGCTGTCGTGGAAGATCATCGTCGGGCTGGTGGTCGTCGCCGGCGTGGCGGCGCCGCTGGTACTGCAACACCTGCACGGCTATCAGCGCGAGCGGATTCTGACCTTTCTCGACCCCTCGCGCGATCCGCTGGGTGCCGGCTATCACGCGACACAGGCATCGATCGCACTGGGCTCCGGCGGGATCATCGGCAAGGGATGGCTGAACGGGACGCAGACCCACCTCGATTTTCTGCCGGAAAAGCACACCGACTTCATTTTTGCGGTCTTCGGCGAGGAGTTCGGCATCATCGGCGCGGCGCTGCTGCTGTTCCTTTATCTGCTGCTCATCGGCCGCGGCATGGTCATCGCCGCCAATGCATCGACGCTGTTCGCGCGGCTCATGGCGGGTGCGGTCACGCTCATGTTCTTCACCTACGCCTTTGTCAACATGGGCATGGTGAGCGGCCTCCTGCCGGTGGTCGGCGTGCCATTGCCACTCGTATCGTTCGGCGGCACGGCACTCGTTTCGCTGTTCCTCGGCCTCGGCATTCTCATGAGCGTGCAGTCGCATCGCAAGCTCATGAACACTTGAGGACTCTCCGGACGACTCTTCGGCGATGCGCTGCGGGGCCGAATGGGGATGATGGCGATCCGCGCAGCGGCCACGCGCTTCGACGTCGACAAGAAGGACGCTTCACCGCGCCGATGGCGCCGCCCTCTCATTTTCATCGACACCCGCAGCGGGGAGCTCGTAGCTCAGCCGGCCGTTCACGATCCGCGCGGGCGAGGTCATCGGATGGGCCACGCTTTTGCCGGGGCCGAGAATGTGCACCACCGGGATGCCCAGGACAGTGAGCGCATCCGCAATCAGGGCGCGATGGCAGCGCCACCACAGACCTTCGGAGCACATCATCGCCGTGCGCAGGCCGCAGGCAATGTTCACCAGTGTCATCAGGCTTTCGGCGAATTCCTCGGTGGCCAGGTGGTCGGCATAACCGCGAAACGACACGTTGCGCCAGGCGGTATTGGTGGTGTCGGGAAGCGGTCGGCGGCGGCCGCCCAGGCCAGGAAGCCATTGATACCCGATGCCGCCACGCGCCAGTGCCTCTTCCAGTGCGGGCCGGGTGAATTGTGGCAGCCGGCGCGACCCCGGGAAGCGGCGGACATCGGCGATCGCCTCCACCCCGAAGGCACGGAGGATCTGCACCAGCTCCTCCATCGAGCGTGTTGAATGGCCGACCGTCCAGATAGTGTGCACGACGATTCCCCGGCAATGATAAATTCCCGACAGCTCATGAAGAAGCGCATGAACCCCATGCCAACGCGCAGCGCGGCGCTCGTTGCGGCGCTATCGATGCTCGTCGCCTGCTCGAGTCCGCCACCGCGGGGAAGCGCGCCGCTACCGGCCCCGTCCTTCGTACCCAAGTCCGGCTATTACCAGGACGACGGCCCCGCCGACGTGGCGCCTTCGGATCTCGATGGTATTCCCGATGCGATACCGCGCCGCGAAGCACTACATCGCTTCGCCAACCGGCCATATACGGTGTTCGGCCGCGAGTACGTTCCGGCGACGAGTCTGCGCCCGTATCACGAAAAGGGTGTCGCCTCATGGTATGGGCGCAAATTCCACGGGCAGAAGACCGCCAACGGCGAGACCTACGACATGTTCGCCATGACGGCCGCGCATCCGACGTTGCCGCTGCCGTCCTTTGCGCGGGTCACCAATCCCGCGACCGGCAGGACGGTGATCGTGCGCGTCAACGACCGCGGCCCATTCCTGCACGATCGGGTGATCGATCTGTCGTACGCCGCGGCGCATCGCCTCGGCATTGCGCAAAAGGGGAGCGGCGAGGTCGAGGTGGAAGCGATTTTGCTCGGCGACGTGCTGGCGAGCGCCGCGCCTGCATTGCCGCCGGTCAGCAATGAAGCGGCGGTGCCATCCGCGAGTGCGCCGGCCGCCCGGACGGCAACGCTGCGCCCTGTACCGTCCGAGCCCGTGGCCACCATCGCACTGCCTCCTCCACCGCCGATCGTCGGCACCGCGATCGGCGCGGTAGCGAACGTGCCCGGCGAGACGGTCCCGGTGACGAGCAGCGCGGCCGGGTTCGTGGTGCAGCTCGGCGCTTTCGCGAGCTACCCCAATGCCCAATCGTTTATTGCGCGGCTCGCGAACCAATTGCCGGCTGCCGGAGTCGAAGCGCAGGTCCGGCAAGTGAATGGACTGTTTCGCGTTTTCGTGGGGCCGTACGCGGTGCGCGATGACGCGATGCGAGTGGCTGGGCGCCTGCGTGCCGAGCTCGGCCTGCCAGCCACGGTTGCCGTGCATTGACGCAAGGGTCGCAAAACGCCTGCGATACTTTCATCGTTCGATATAATCGGTCCTGCCGCATTCCCAACACCCGGCCTGGTGCTCCCGACAGGCCTTGCGTCGCCGCCGCCGCCCATGGTTTGCGGCGGTCCATGCGCAGCCTTGAACGCCGGCTGGCGTGAGCGCCCCATCCCAGAGCGAACGCCAGCCTGAACGAACGCCGCCATCTCCTTTCCAGGGTTTGATTCGTGCCACGATTGCTACGTTTGTTGATTCCGCTTGTACTGCTGGCCTTCGCGCCGCTTGCCGCGCGCGCGCAACTCACCATCGAGATCGTGGGCGGCGCCGGCAGCACGGTGCCCATTTCGATCGTGGGCTTCGAGAACGAATCGAACTGGCCACTGGGCATCACCGGCATCGTGGGTGCTGACCTCTCGCGCAGCGGATTGTTCCGGCTGATCGATCCGTCGGGCATCGTGCCCCGGCCCGCACGGGCCGAAGAGGTCCGCCTCGGTGACTTTCGCGCGCGTGGCGCCGATGCGGTCGTAGTGGGCAGCATGACGTCCCTGGCTGACGGGCGGGTCGATGTGCGTTTCGTGCTCATGGATGCGGTCAAGCAAGTGCAGCTCGCCGGCATGAGCTACGCCGTGACGCCGCAGCAGTTCCGGGCCACGGCGCACAAGATTGCCGATGTCATCTACGAAAAACTTACCGGTGATCCGGGGGTGTTCAGCACGCGCATCGCGTACATCGCGAAGCAGGGGTCGCGTTATCAACTGCACGTCGCCGACGCCGACGGGGTCAACGCACAAACCATCGTGACGTCGAACGAGCCGTTGCTCTCCCCTGCCTGGTCACCCGAGGGCACACGCATTGCTTATGTGTCGCTCGAAAACCGCAAGCCCGTCATTTACATCCAGTCGCTGGGCACCGGACAACGGCAGGTGCTGGCCAACTTCAAGGGCAGCAATAGTGCGCCGGCATGGGCGCCGGACGGACGCCGGCTAGCGGTCACGCTGACCAAGGATGGCGGCTCGCAATTGTTCCTGATCAACGCCGACGGCAGCGGCGTGCAACGCCTGATGAGCTCTCCCAGCATCGATACGGAAGCGAGTTTCGCGCGCGACGGGCAAAGCCTCCTGTTCACGTCGGATCGCGGCGGCACGCCGCAGATATATCGGCTGACGATCGCGACGGGCGCCGTGGAAAGGCTCACGTTCGACGGCAGTTACAACGTTTCGCCGCGCGCGTCGCCGGATGGCAAAGGCTTCGTGTTCGTGCGGCGCGACGGTGCCCGGTTCCAGCTCGCGATCCAGGATTTTGCGACGCGACAGGTGCAGATGCTGACCACCGGACCGCTCGACGAAAGCCCCAGCATGTCCCCGAACGCGAGGATGGTTCTCTACGCGGCCGAGCAGGGGGGGCGTGGTATATTGGCCGCGGTGTCTTCCGACGGTCGTGTCAAGCAAAGGCTCGTAGCGCCTGCAACCGACGTGCGCGAGCCCGCCTGGGGTCCGCTCCAGCACTGAGCGCTCGCGTGGGCGCATCACCATCGTCACAAGGAGGCATCATGCGCAAGTGGATTTCCGGAGCGTTTTTAATCGCGCTCCTGGCCGGTTGTTCGAGTAATCCGCAACAAACAGCCCCGGTCGAAGAGCGGATTCCCTCCACTTCGACGACGCCCGGCGGCAATGCCGGGGCCACCACCGGCGGCACCACCGCACCCGGCGTAGGCGGTACGACGACGGGCAGCACGGGCAGCGCCAACCCGTTGCGTGATCCCAACAATATTCTTTCCAAGCGCTCGGTGCTCTTCGAATACGACAGCTTTACGGTCCCCGACCAGTATCGCGGCATCGTCGAAGCGCATGCGCGATACCTGCAAGGCAGCCGCAACACCCGTATCACGATCCAGGGCAACGCCGACGAGCGCGGCAGTCGCGAATACAATATCGCACTGGGCCAGAAACGTGCCGACGCGGTACGCCAGTTGATGCGCGTGCTGGGGGTGGGCGATGCGCAGATCGAGACCGTGAGCTTCGGTAAAGAGAAGCCGCGCAACCCCGGCCATGACGAAGCGGCCTGGGCCGAGAACCGGCGCGCGGATATCGTCTATTCCGGCGAGTGATCATTCACGCATTTCGCCGGAAGCTCGCGTCCATCGGTGGGGCCGGGCTCATTGCGGCCCTGGCCCTGGCGGCGGCGCTGCCGGTACAGGCGGCGCTCTTCGACGATACGGAGGCGCGCCAGCGCATCGAGGCCACCAATCAGCGCCTCGACCAGATTCGGCGCCAGATCGAGGACCGCATCGCCGCGCTCGAGCAGCAGATCAAGAACCAGGGCCTGGTCGACATCTTCAATCAGATCGAGCAATTGAAGAGCGACGTCGCGCGCTTGCGCGGCCAACTCGAGGTGATCACGTTCGAATTGAGCGAAGCGCAAAAGCGGCAGCGCGATCTTTATGTCGACCTCGATTCGCGCATGCGGCGTCTCGAAGCGGCGGGCGCAGCGGCTCCCGGCCCCGCAGCCGGTGACATACCCGGAGCTTCCGGCAGTACCGCCAGACCTGCATTACCGGGCGGCGGGTTTGGACCTCCTCCAGGCGCCGGCAGTGCCCCGGCGCCGGCCGCGGTAATAGCGCCGCGAGCGCCGGAGGGTGCGGGCGATGCCAATGCGGAGCAGCGCGCCTACGACGCCGCCCTCGACCAGTTCAAGAGCGGTAATTACGGCGCCGCGGTCACCGGTTTTGCCGGGTTCGTGCGGAGTTATCCGCGCAGCCCCCTCGCCCCCTCGGCACAGTACTGGATCGGCAACGCGCAGTTCGCGCAACGCGATTTTCGCGGGGCGATTGCATCGCAGCGGCAATTGATCACCGCGTACCCGGAAAGCCAGAAAGTGCCTGACGCGATGCTGAACGTTGCCTCCAGCCAATTCGAGCTCGGCGACACAACGCAATCGCGGCGCACCCTCGAGGACCTGATCGCCCGCTATCCGCAATCCGAAGCCGCGGCGAAAGCGCGGCAACGGCTCGCGATCCGCTGACGCCTTGAAGCTCTAGACTATTAAGCTTTCCCGAAGTAAGTGACAAGACTCAATCGTCATCCCCGCGAACGCGTCGCGCACGCGGGGATCCATTTTCGCCCGTAACCAAAGGATCCTTGCTTGCGCGGGAATGACGGAGCAGTTGTCATGCAGTTCTGTAAGTGTCAATAATGCCCGGTCAGCGCGTCGTGGCGGTCGTGCCCCTCGAGAGCGCTGCCTTCGCAGCGCGAATCATCGCCTGGCATCAACAGCACGGCCGCCACGATCTGCCCTGGCAAGGCAGCCGGGATCCCTATCGGATCTGGCTCTCCGAGGTGATGCTGCAACAGACGCAGGTCGCCTCGGTCATCCCTTATTACGAGCGGTTCATCGCAACGTTTGCCGACGTGCGTGCGCTGGCTGCGGCGCCGATCGAGCGCGTGCTCGCACTGTGGAGTGGACTCGGGTATTACCGCCGGGCGCAGCATTTGCATCGCGCGGCGGGCATCATCGTGCGTGATTTCGGGGGCGCGTTTCCGCGCGACGTGGCTGCCATCGCGATGCTGCCGGGCATCGGCCGATCGACGGCGGCGGCCATCGCGGCCTTTGCCTTTGGCACGCGGGGCGCGATCCTCGATGGCAACGTGAAGCGCGTGCTCGCCCGGCACCGCGGTGTCGAAGGATTTCCCGGGCAGCCTGCGGTGGAACGGGTGTTGTGGGGGCTCGCGGACCAGGCGTTGCCGGAAGCAAAAATCGAGGTGTACACCCAGGCCATGATGGATCTGGGCGCCACCGTGTGCCTGCGCACGCGGCCGCATTGCGAGGCGTGTCCGATTGCCGTCGATTGCCGAGCCCGCATCGACCATCGCGTGCATGAATTGCCTGCATCGCGGCCGGCAAAGGCCATCCCTCATCGCGCCGTGCAGATGCTGATGATCGAAGCGGCCGGCGAAGTGCTGTTCGAAAAGCGACCCGACACGGGGGTGTGGGGCGGGTTGTGGAGCCTGCCGGAGCTCGACGTCGGCGCCGACGTGACGGCCGCCTGCCGCGTGCGCTATGACGCCGAGATCATCGCGCTCGAGCCGCTCCCCTCCATCGAGCATGCGTTTACGCACTTTCGATTGACGATTCATCCGCTGCGGGTCACCGTCCGCCGGCCCGGGCTCAAGGCGCAGGCACCCGGGTATCTGTGGTTGACGCCGGCCGACGCGCTCGGGGCCGCATTGCCGGCGCCGGTCAAGCGATTGATGCGGGCGGCGGACAACTTCGCCCTGCCGCTGCTGCGCTAACGAGCGCCGCTTGGGTGCTGCGTGCTCGCGCGACTCAGCGCGGCACCAGGAGCGCGCGCAACTCGGGCGGCAGCGACGGCTCACGGTCCGGATAGGCATCGCGCAAGCGGAGGGTTTCGCGTTGCGCATCATCGCGGTGACCCTCGCGCAGCAATTGCGCAATGGTCTTCACCCATTCGTCGAACGTTGGCAGTGCTCCGGATGCGCGTTCCGTTGCGGCCTTCGACTTCACCGGTGGTGCTGTATCGACCTGCGCGTCGGCACGCTTGGCCGCGCGGGATGGCGTTGGCGAAGGCAATGGCGAAGCGCGCAGCGCTGCGTCGGGTGACGCGGACGGAACGGTGTCCTGCGATGTCGCTGGGAGCGCAGTCCCGACCCGCGGAGACGGTGCGGTGGCGAAGGCGCTGGGCCCATCGTTCGCAGGCGGCGAAGGCTCGACCCGGCCAGCGGCTGCGGGCGGCATGAGCGACGGCGTGTCTTGCCGCCGGGACTCGCTCGGCGATCGCGCATCCTGCCCGGCCATTGGGGACCGGCCCGCATTGAAATCCGCGCGCTCGCGCGGTGGCGCCTGGCGCGCGATCGGCGTCGGTATTCGCAGCGCCGGGCGCCCGGATTCAGACCTCTCTTGCGTGGATTCGACGCGACCCGAAGGCGCGCGCGACAACCGCGCCGACTGACCTGCTTCGT
>JBDUCE010000081.1:0-8394 GCA_040003635.1 Betaproteobacteria bacterium | reverse complement strand
CATCGCATCTGCAACGATTGCATGAAGTCGTGCATCTACCAGAAACAGGAGCCGGTCGACATCCCGCAATCCGAAACGCGGGTGTTGAGAGATGTGCTGGAGCTGCCATGGGGGTTCGAAATCTACAGCCTCATGACCCGCTGGAATCCCCTCGATCTGCGGCGGCCGGTGCCCAGGCCGGCATCGGGCAAACGGGTGCTCATCGTGGGCATGGGGCCTGCCGGATTCACCCTGGCGCATCACCTGCTGAACGATGGACACACCGTCGTCGGGATCGACGGTCTCAAGATCGAGCCCCTCGCCGCCGCACTCGCCGGTGTCACGCCGCTGGGAGAGCGCGTGCCGTTTGCACCGATCGCCGACATCAGTCTCCTGCGCGAGCCGCTGGACGAGCGGGTGATGTCCGGCTTCGGCGGCGTTGCCGAGTACGGCATCACCGTGCGCTGGGACAAGAGCTTTCTCCAGGTGCTGCGTCTCCTGATCGAACGACGGGAGCGTTTTGCACTGCATGGCGGCGTACGTTTTGGCGGCACCCTCGACACCGACGACGCCTTCGCACTCGGTTTCGACCATATTGCGCTCGCGGCGGGGGCGGGCCGGCCCACCGTGCTCGACCTGCCCAATGGACTCGCCCACGGCGTGCGCACTGCCTCGGACTTCCTGATGGCACTGCAATTGACGGGCGCCGCCAAGCGCGATTCGGTGGCCAACATGCAGGTGCGCCTGCCGGTCGTGGTGATCGGCGGCGGACTCACCGCCATCGACACCGCCACCGAGGCGCTCGCCTATTATCCGATCCAGGTCGAAAAATTTCTGGCGCGCTACGAGTCCATTTGCGCAACGCAGGGCACCGCGGTCGTGGAAGCCGCATGGTCCGCCGGCGAACGGGTAATCGCGGAGGAGTTCATCGCGCACGCCCGCGCCATCCGCGCCGAGCGCGACGTGGCCCGGCAGGCGCATCGTGACGCGCACATCGTCGAGCTGCTGCAGGCGTGGGGCGGCGCCACCATCGCGTATCGCCGGCGGATGATCGACAGCCCCTCCTACACCCTCAACCATGAGGAAGTCGAGAAGGCGCTGGAGGAGGGCATCCGCTTTGCAGAGGGATTGACGCCATTGCGCATCGAGGTCGATGGCGAGAATCACGCCCGTGGCCTCTATGTGTCGATCCAGAAGAACGACGGCGAAGGCGTGTGGCACGAGTCGGGCCGTACCGTGCTCCCGGCGCGCACGATCCTGATCGCAGCGGGCACCCAGCCCAACACGGTGCTCGCGCGCGAGGACGCTGCGCATTTCCATCTCGATGGGAAGTATTTCCAGTTGCTCGACGAAGCGTCCCGAGTCGTAAAACCGGTGCGCGGTCTCGCCAAGCCCGACGTTCCCGCAGTGCTGACCGAGTTGCGAGCCGATGGCCGCGCCATCAGTTTCTTCGGCGATCTGCACCCGTCTTTCCACGGCAATGTGGTGAAGGCGATGGCGAGTGCCAAGCAGGGTTACCCGATCGTGTCACGCCTGCTGGAAAAGGTCTCGGCGGCATCTTCGGACACCGATCGCGCGTTTCTTGGTGGGCTCAACGATGCATTGCGCGCGACCGTGGTGAGGGTGGAGCGCCTAACGCCGACGATCGTCGAGGTGGTGTTACGGGCGCCGGCCGCCGCTCGCCGCTTCCAGCCGGGCCAGTTCTACCGGCTGCAGAATTTCGAATCCCTTGCGCGCGTGGTGGACGGGACCCGGCTCGCAATGGAAGGGCTTGCCCTCACCGGCGCGTGGGTCGATCGCGAGCAGGGGCTGGTGTCGACGATCGTGCTGGAAATGGGCGGCTCCTCCAGCCTTTGCACGTTGCTGCGTCCGGGCGAGCCCGTGGTGCTCATGGGTCCCACCGGCACGCCGACCGAGATCGCGGGGAACGAGACGGTCGTGCTCGCCGGTGGTGGACTTGGCAACGCGGTGCTCTTTTCCATTGGCCAGGCGTTTCGCCGTGCCGGATCGCGGGTGCTCTATTTCGCGGGCTACAAGGAGATGATCGACCGCTACAAGGTCGAGGAGATCGAAGCCGCGGCGGACGTGGTGGTGTGGTGCTCCGACGAGGCACCCGGATTCATGGCCGATCGTCCGCAGGACCGCACGTTCGTGGGCAATATCGTGCAGGCGATGCACGCTTATGCCACCGGGGCGCTCGGTGAATGCAGCATCGCGCTGGAGGGTTGCGACCGCATTATCGCGATCGGCTCCGATCGCATGATGGCCGCGGTTGCCGCCGCCCGGCACGGGGTGCTGGCGCCGCATCTCAAATCGTCCCATCGCGCCATCGGCTCCATCAATTCGCCGATGCAATGCATGATGAAAGAGATTTGCGCGCAATGCCTGCAGCCGCAGCGCGACCCGGTCAGTGGTGAAGTGCGCTACGTGTTCTCGTGCTTCAATCAGGACCAGCCGCTCGACGCCGTCGATTTTCCGGCGCTCGATGCGCGGCTGCGGCAGAACAATGTCCAGGAAAAGCTGACCGCGCAATGGCTGAAACGATGCGTCGAGCGCGCTGACACCCGGCAATAGGAGTCACGGACGCGCGCCAGGGCTCGCGGTAAACGCAACCGTTGGCACGTCACGACAGCGTTGATGCCGGCGCTGCTTGGTAAAAATTACAGAGAACGGGTAGTTTTGGCGGGGTTAGCGACGGCTGCCACCAACCCCTGCTCGCTCGCGCACGGCGCATCGTGTCAACCTGCGCCATCGGCACGGCGTTTGCAGTAACTGACGCACTGCTGACCATCGAATGCCGGACCACGCGCGTTGGGCGAAGGCGCCCCGCATGCATCCCATACCGGGTATCGGTTCGCGCAACCAGCCACCGGAAGCGTTTCGGGTGCCATTGCCCGCGCTTCGCACCATGGAGTTGATATGGAAAGATCATTCCGCCATCTGGCGCACGGCCTCCTCGGCATCGTCGCGCTGTTCATTGCATCGTCTGCGCTGGCTGACCCGCCGGCGCGTGTCGCGCGTCTTAGCTATATCACCGGCCGCATCAGTTTTGCTCCGGCGGCCGAGACCGAAACATGGGTGCAGGCACGGCTGAACCGCCCCCTCTACATCGGCGATCGCCTCTGGGCCGACAGCGGCGCGCGCGCCGAGCTCGAGCTCGGCACGGCGACGTTGCGCCTCGCACCGCGCACCAGTGTCACGGTGCTCAACATCGACGATCGCACCACCCAGCTGCAACTCGCCGAGGGCCGCCTCAATGTGCGCGTGCGCGCGCTCCAACGCGACGAGACATTCGAGATCGACACACCGAACCTGGCATTCGTGGTCACGAGCCCCGGCACTTACCGGGTCGAGGTCGATGCCAGCGGCGATGCCACCGTGGTGGCCGTGCGTGACGGCCGGGGCGAGGTTTACGGCGAAGGCGCGTCCTATCTCGTCAACACCGGGCAACGGTACAAGTTTTACGGTACGGATCTCGACAACGATTATGCACGGGTCGCGGCGCCCGATGAGTTCGATCGCTGGGTGCAGACGCGCGATGCACGGTACGACCGTTCGGTGAGTGCGCGCTACGTCTCGCGTGGAACGATCGGGTTCTCGGACCTCGACGACTACGGCAACTGGAATACGGTCGCGGATTACGGCGCGGTGTGGTATCCGCGGACCGTTCCGGCCGGATGGGCGCCATACCGCGACGGTCACTGGTCCTGGATCAATCCGTGGGGCTGGACGTGGGTCGACGATGCACCTTGGGGCTTTGCGCCCTTCCACTACGGACGGTGGGCGCTCATCAGCGACCGTTGGGGATGGGTGCCGGGCCCGGTCAATGTGCGCCCGGTGTACGCACCGGCGCTGGTCGCCTTCGTCGGCGGCAATGACTTCACTGTTTCCGTGGCCAGCGGGGGCACCACCCGCGGCATCGGCTGGTTTCCGCTCGCCCCGGGCGAAGTCTATCGCCCCGCGTATCGCGTCAGCCAGGATTACTTCACCCAGATCAATGTCACCAACACCAGGATCAACACGACCTACGTCACCAACGTCTATAACGCTCCCCGTGCCGATGCGGACATCCGTTATCGCAATCGTGCTACCGCCGCTGCGATAACTGCCGTTCCCGTGACTGCGTTCGTGGAGTCGCGACCGGTGGCGCGCGCCGTCATTCCCGCGGCGAGCCAGACTATCCAGGCGGCGCCGGTGATTGCGATGCCGACCGTGGCGCCGCAGCGCGCGAGTATCGTGGGCGCCGCCCCCCCTGCACAAGTCCAGCCGCCAAGAGCCGCCGAGCAGCGGCAAGTGGTTGCCAGGACGGCCCCCCCCGCGGCCGTGCCGGTATTCACCGCGCACGACTCGAATGCGACGCCGCCGACCGCCGGGGCCGCGAATCCGGCGCAAGGCCCCCAAGGCACTCCTGCACGGTTGCGGGAACACGTCAGGGTCGTGGCGCCATCGCAACCCACGCAATCCGGCGCCACTGCGGAGCATCGCGGTGCCCCAGCGGGTACGCCAGCCGCGGCCGCTGCTCCCGGAAGTGCTCCTGGAGCGCCGCCCGCAGCGCCACCCCGGGCAGCTACTCCCGGCGCTCCGGCGGCCGATGCCTCCCCGAACGACGGCCGGCGTGGCCGTCCTGACCGCAACGCGGCGCCAAGCGCGACGTCGCCCCCGGCGGCCAACGCTGGCGCGCTCCCAGCGGCTGCCGCCGGCGCGCCCCACACACCCCCGCCAGCGGCGGTAAGTCCTCCAGCACCGCCCGCCGCGGCGGCGGCGACCCCGGATGCCGGCACGCCGAATGGCAACCGTGGACGTGGCAGGCCCGATCGCGCTGATCGTACTGCCGCACCCGGTCCCTCGAACGTGCCGGTTGTGCCGGGCAGCACACCGCCCGCACCCAACGCGGCGGCACCCAATCAAGCCGGTGGAGTGGCAACGCCCCCACCGGTACGCAGCCCGGAAACCACTCCGGCAGGAAACGCCGCTACGCCCGCGGTGCCGCCATCGTCGCAACGTGCTGATCAGCAGCGCGCCGAGCAACAGCGTGCCGAGCAGCAGCGCGCCGAGCAACAACGTGCGGACCAACAACGCGCCGAGCAACAACGCAATGAGCAGCAACGGGTCGATCAGCAACGCGGCCGCGAGCGGCAACAGGATGGGCCAGGCAACGCAGGACGTCGCAATAACGGGCGGCCTGCTGCTGCGCCGGTTGCTCCGCCTACAGCTGCGCCGATTGCTCCGCCGGCAGCTGCCCCGGCCCCACCCGCGCCGGTTGCTCAACCCGCCGCCGCGCCAGAACCGCGTGGCCGCGGCAATGGACGCCGGGGCGATGCGCCCGGACGGCCGGAGCCTGCCCCGGTTGCCCAGCCGCCGGCGCCGCCCGCTGCTGCACCGGCACCCCCGCCAGCGGCTGCGGTCCGACCCCAGCCTATACCGGTCGCACCTGGCGCGGCCCCGCCGCCACCGGCCGCCGGCGTGCAAGCCCCACCCCCGGGAGAAGGGGAACGTGCCGCCGCGCGCCGCAAGCAGCAGGAGGAGCGGGACAAGGCCAAGCAGGAGAAGGAAGCCAATCCGAAGAAAGAGTAATCACGGATCAACGGGGTATCAGGGCCTGCTCACACGCACGCGCGTCGTGAACGGTCCCTGATCGGCCGCTCGCTACTTGGGCGGCCGATGCGTTGTACCGATGCGGCGATCGCCTGCCATCGCGTAGTACCCACCGCCCGTTCGTTCCGCCCGGTCAGCCCTGCCACACGCCGTACCCCGCTTCGCGAAGCGCAATACCGAGCTCGATCTCCATGTCCTGCGCGCCACGGTAGGGCATGGGGTTGTACACGGTGTAGAGGTCCGGGCGCAGCCTCAATCCATAGCGCTCGACGTAGCGATTGGCCTTGATGCCCGCCTTGTGCTTATCGAAGCGCTCGTCCGGCGTGAGGCCCGTCATGCCGACGTAGACACACGGCTGCCCGTCGCGATAGCCCGGATTGGCCTTGCGAAAGCGCGGCTCGCGCAACACCTCTGTCGAGAGCTCGACCACGTAGACACAATGATGGTATCGACGCGAGCGCATGGCTGATCTTCCTTGTAGGTCCCGTCGACGGAATTGCCGCCGGCTGGCGATGTCGTAACCACGCCGCGAGTAAATTCATGGTCGAGGCCCACGGTGGCGAAAATCTTCGCACATCCTGATCGCCGCGAATCCCGCACACCCTGCGATAATCGGCACTGCCATGACTACGCTTCCTTGCCCGTTGTTGTCCCGGAGCGCGTTTCGCCGCTCCCGGCGGCCGCGTTCACCGCGTCGGCCGGTCGTCGTGCTGGCGTTCCTGTTGGCGCTGGCGGGGGCGAGCACGGGCGTGATGGCCGAGGTGTGGGGTTACGTCGACGATCAGGGCGCGACGCATCTGTCACCGCAGAAGACCGATGCGCGCTATCAACTCTTCTTTCGGGGCGACCTGGTCGATGAAGCGGAGCCAACCGATCGTTCGCAATTGTCGCCGCCAAGTGCGCCTGGTGCCCTCGCAGCAGGAGCTGCATTGCAGCGGCTCAACAACGATGGCAACGCGCAACGCTATCAAAGCCTGATCGAGGAACACGCGGCGCGGCAGGATCTCGATCCGGCGCTGGTGAAGGCATTGATCGCGGCCGAATCGGCGTTTCAGCCGGCTGCGATCTCGCCGAAGGGGGCCCGCGGTCTCATGCAGGTGATGCCCGAGACGGCCGCCCGCTACGGGGTGGTGGGGGACAGGAAGCAGTCGGCCGCGCGGAAATTGCTCGACCCGGCTTTGAACCTTCGCATCGGCACGCAGTATTTGCGCGATCTCCTGGGGCGTTTTTCCAACGACCTCGTGCTGGCTCTCGCGGCTTACAACGCCGGCGAGATGGCAGTCGTGCGCTATCACAACCGGGTGCCACCCTATCCGGAAACCGTCGAATACGTGAAGCGAGTTCAAGGCCTCTACGCCGTCCTTCGTCCGCCTGCACGCGAGCCGCCCGAGCCGGTGGGGAGAGCGGTGCCGCGCAAACGTATCTCCGGGTCGTTCGTCGCCCTTCCGACGGATCGAATGGGCGAGCCTCCAGGAGTACCGGTGCTCGCTGATCGAGTCCTGTGAACGGGATCACCAGGGTTCATCTCACGCGGTTGGCAAGAACCGCGTCGGTGTTTGTAATTAATACAGAGTTGGTTTAGATATTGCCTCTAAGTTATTGTTTTTTAATCGGCGCAGAATTTGCATCCCGCCTTCGCGCAGGAGTGCCGCTCGGTCCTCCGATAACAACGATCGGCCAGGGGTCGAGGTGTCGACGGCCATTGCAGCCGCCAGGTTCACGCCCATCTCATCACGCTTCCCGTCCGGGAGAGCGCGTCGATATTCGTTCGTCGATTCCCGTCGTCCAGCGCTACGACGATGCCCATCGCTGCCGCATTTCGCAGCGCGGGTGGCGCGCGTTGGCGGGATCGCCGCATGTCCTCTGCTTCAGCCCAGGAGTCCTCCATGCACGTAGTCGAGCGCAGCACCGTCAATACTGACGAGTTGACCTCCATCCTCGGCGCACTCAACGCGTTGAAACGTGGCGATGCTTCGGTCCGGCTGCCGGTGGAATGGACCGGCCTCCTGGGACGGGTCTCGGACGCCTTCAACGACGTCGTGGAGCGCAACCGGCGCATGGCCGATGAGCTGGCGCGGTTGAGTCGCGTGGTGGGCAAGGAAGGCAAGCTCAACAAGCGCGGCACGCTGGGCGACGTGACCGGGTTCTGGATGGAGTCGATCGATGCGGTCAACTTGCTGATCGACGACCTGGTGCATCCCACCAGCGAAACGGCGCGGGTGATCGGGGCCGTGGCGCAGGGGGATCTGTCGCAGACGATGGCCCTCGAGGTCGATGGCCTGCCGCTGCAGGGCGAATTCCTGCGCACGGCCAAGACCGTCAACAAGATGGTCGATCAATTGGGATCGTTCGCGGCGGAAGTGACCCGCGTGGCGCGCGAAGTAGGCACCGAAGGCAAGCTCGGCGGCCAGGCGAAGGTCAAGGGCGTTGCCGGCATCTGGAAAGACCTGACCGACAGCGTCAACTCGATGGCGGGCAACCTGACAGCCCAGGTCCGAAACATTGCCGACGTCACAACTGCCGTGGCGACGGGGGATCTCTCGAAAAAAATCGCGGTGGACGTGAAGGGTGAATTCCTGGAGCTCAAGAACACCATCAACACCATGGTCGACCAGCTCCGCTCGTTCGCCTCCGAAGTGACGCGGGTGGCGCGCGAAGTGGGGACCGAAGGCAAGCTCGGCGGCCAGGCGCAAGTGGAAGGCGTCTCGGGCACGTGGAAGGATCTGACCGACTCGGTGAACTCCATGGCGTCGAACCTTACCGGGCAGGTGCGCAACATCGCCGACGTGACCAAGGCGGTGGCCTCGGGCGATCTTTCGA